>CBIHQA010000213.1:0-6714 GCA_966211475.1 uncultured Neisseriales bacterium | reverse complement strand
TTTTCACAAGTTCTCAACGTTCTTTGTCAAAAACGGCCGTATGTCCGTCCTGCCTTGCGGCGGGGCGGCAGGCTGGTAGGGTGATGTTATGGAAAACCTGCTCGACTTCGATCTTGCCCGGATGACCGATTTCCTGGTCAGCCAGGGCGAAAAGCCGTTCCGCGCCAAGCAATTGCTGCGGTGGATCCACCATTTCGGCGAGGCGGACTTCGAGCAGATGACGGACATCGCCAAGGTGACCCGGCAAAAGCTGGCCGCATCGTGTCATATCGCGCCGCCGGAACTGGTCACCGAACAGAAATCGAGCGACGGCACCCGCAAGTGGCTGCTGTCGGTCGGCAATGCCGGCTCGATCGAAACCGTGTTCATCCCGGAAGACGATCGCGGCACCCTCTGCGTATCCAGCCAGGTCGGCTGTGCGCTGGAATGCACCTTCTGCTCCACCGGCCGCCAGGGCTTCAACCGCAATCTGTCGGTCGCCGAGATCATCGGCCAGCTGTGGTGGGCCAACAAGTCCATGGGGCGCGACCCCAAGGGCGACCGCATCATCTCCAACGTGGTGATGATGGGCATGGGCGAACCGCTCGCCAACTACGAAAATGTGGTTGCCGCCATGCGCCTGATGCTGGACGACCACGCTTACGGTCTTTCCCGTCGTCGCGTCACGCTGTCCACCTCGGGCCTGGTGCCCGCCCTGGACCGCCTGCGCGAAGACTGCCCGGTGGCGCTCGCCGTCAGCCTGCATGCGCCCAACGACGCGCTGCGTGACGAGATCGTCCCGATCAACAAGAAATATCCGCTCCGCCAGCTGCTGGCGGCCTGCGAGCGCTACCTCGAAAAGGCACCGCGCGACTTCGTCACCTTCGAATACGTGATGCTCGACGGCGTCAACGATACCGACGAGCACGCTCGCCAATTGCTGGCCCTGGTCCGGGACATCCCCTGCAAGTTCAACCTGATCCCGTTCAACCCGTTCCCCAACTCGGGCTACGAGCGCTCCAGCAATGAACAAATCCGCCGCTTCCGTGATACCCTCATCGCCGCAGGTTACGTGGTGACGGTGCGCAAGACGCGCGGTGACGACATCGACGCAGCCTGCGGGCAGCTGGCCGGCCAGGTCCAGGACAAGACCCGCCGCCAGCAAAAATGGCAACAGATCGTGGAGGTGCGCAACTGATGCGACGTGTCGGAAGGTTTGCGGCGCTTTTGCTGGCTGTCACGGCCGGTGCGGTGATGGCGGATGCTTCGGTTGAAGAGCAGCGGGCCAAGGTCCATGCCGAAATCGCGGCGTACTACCTGAGCCAGGGCAACTTCAACGTCGCGTTGCAGGAAGCCCAGACCTCCAAGGATGCCCGCCCCGACCTCGCCGTCGGTTACAACATGCTCGGCTTGGTCTACATGTCGCTGGACGAGTCTGATGTTGCGCGCCAGAACTTCCTGCAAGCGCTGAAGATCGAGCCGAAGAACCCGGACTACAACAACAACTACGGCTGGTTCCTGTGCCAGTACGGTGATGTGGCCCGTTCTTTCGATTACCTGATGCTGGCCGCCCGCGACCCGCTCTACAAAACGCCGGAAAAGGCCTACGTGAACGCCGGACTGTGCGCCCGCAAACAGGGCGACCTGGCCGCTGCAGAGAGCTACTTCCAGCGCGCGCTGCGTCGTGCGCCAGGCCTGACCGATGCCACCATGCCGCTGGCGGATCTCGCCTACCGCAAGGGCGACTATGCCCAGGCCGGTGCTTATCTGCGTGATCTGTCCGACGCCGGCTACCAAACGCCGGAAATGCTCTGGCTGTCGGTGCGGACCTACCGCAAGCTGAACATGAAAGACGCTGCCGATAGCGCAGCGCTGCAATTGACCAAGAACTACCCCAAGTCTCGCGAGGCACAGCTCCTCGCCAGCGGAAAACAGGATGACTGATCCCACCCTGGAGCCCGCCGCACCGGCGGCCGCCACGCTCGGACAAACCTTGCGTGCCGCGCGCGAAGCTCGACAAATCTCTCTGGAAGACGTCAACCGGCATCTCAAGTATTCGGTGCGTCAACTCGCTGCGCTGGAGGCCGATGACTACAGCGGTTTCCCCAGTCGCGTGCTATTGCAGGGCGTGGTCCGCAACTACGGCAAGATGCTGGGGGTTGATCCGGCGCAACTTGCCTCGCTGTTGTCGACCGTGTTGCCGGAAACGCCGCCTCAGCCCATCGTGCCTACCTATGAGGCGACAAGTTTTCAGGATTCCCCGCGCTCCAGCGGCATCCGTGTGATGCCCTTCCTGGTGGGCGGCGTGGCCGCCATCCTGGTCGGTGGCGCGCTGTATTTCGGCAGCAAGGCCGACTGGAAGCTCGACCTGTTCTCCCACAAAGGCGACAAGCCGGCCTCGCAGGCCACGACGTCTACAGAAGCCCAGCCCGACGGCGCGGTGCCGATCAATCTGCCGCCCGACGCCGAGGCTGACCGCGCCGCCTCCGAAGCGCCCGGTGCCGATACGGTGAAGGAGGCGGGGGCATCCGCCGCCGCGCCGGTGGGCGAGGGCGAACTGGAACTTTCGACCACCGAGGCAGCCTGGGTGGAAGTGCGCGACGGGCAGGGTAAGAAGCTCCTGTCGCAGATGCTGCAACCGGGCCAACCGCTGCGTACTCAGGGCACGCCGCCTTACCGCGTGAAAGTAGGTAACGCGCCGCGCGTCACGGTCACCTTCCGTGGGCAAGCCGTCGATCTGGCGCCGTTCCTCAAGGGCAGCGTCGCGCGCCTGGAGCTGAAATAAGTTGGAAATAGCCTGGTCGGCACCTCCAGCGTGGGTGCCGCCAAGAGCCCTGTGACAAGGGCGCAAGCATTGCAAATAAGGAGCTGTCGGTTTGCCGATGCCGCAGGCGATGCCCGCGATCTGGCAGCACAGCGAGCCTCCGAAACCAGCTGTTGGTTCCGGAGGCATGAGTGAATAGACCCAGCGGGCCGGCCCAGCCAGCCCGCACCGAAGACCGATCAAGACGTATGTCCCAGTCTCCCATTCCCCGTCGTCAGACCCGTCAGGTCCGCATCGGCGAACACATCGTCGGTAGCGACGCGCCGGTGCTCGTCCAGTCGATGACCAACACCGACACGGCCGACGCCGCCGGCACCGCGCAACAGGTGTTCGAACTGGCGGAAGCTGGTTCCGAAGCGGTCCGCATCACGGTCAACACCGCGGAAGCCGCCGCCGCCGTCGCGGAAATCCGCCAGCGCCTGGACGATCAGGGATGCCGCGTGCCGCTGATCGGTGACTTCCACTTCAACGGCCATCGCCTGCTGCGCGACCATCCGTCCTGCGCCCAGGCACTCGCCAAGTTCCGAATCAATCCTGGCAACGTCGGCAAGGGCTCCAAGAAGGACGAGCAATTCGCCTTCATGATCGAGCAGGCCATCGCCTACGACAAACCGGTACGCATCGGCGTGAACTGGGGCAGCCTGGACCAGGAGCTGGCCGCGCGTCTGATGGACGAGAATGCCCGTCGCGCAGAACCCTGGGCGCCGGACGCCGTGATGCGCGAAGCGCTGATCGTCTCCGCCATCGAGTCCGCCCAGAAGGCCGAACAGCTGGGCTTGGGGGGCGACCGCATCATCCTGTCCTGCAAGGTCTCGCACGTGCAGGACCTGATCGCGGTCTACCGCGAACTGGCCCGCCGCTGCGACTACCCGCTGCACCTGGGCCTGACCGAAGCCGGCATGGGCTCCAAGGGCATTGTGGCATCCACCGCCGCGCTGTCCGTGCTGCTGCAAGAAGGCATTGGCGACACCATCCGCATCTCGCTGACCCCGGAACCGGGCGCCAGCCGCAACAAGGAAGTCCAGGTCGCGCAGGAAATCCTGCAGACCATGGGTTTGCGCTCCTTCACCCCGCAGGTCGTGTCCTGCCCGGGTTGCGGCCGTACCACCAGTACCTTCTTTCAGGAGCTGGCTGACAAGATCCAGAGCTGGCTGCGCAACCAAATGCCGATCTGGCGCCTGCAATATCCTGGCGTCGAGGAAATGCATGTGGCCGTGATGGGCTGCGTGGTCAATGGCCCCGGCGAATCCAAGCTGGCCGACATCGGCATCTCGCTGCCCGGCACCGGCGAAGTACCGGTCGCGCCCGTGTACGTGGACGGCGAGAAGACCGTCACGCTCAAGGGCGAGCAGATCGCCGAGGATTTCCAGGCCATCGTCGACGATTACGTCCGCACCCGCTTCGGCGAAGGCGGCGTCAAGCGTCGCGCCGTCGCCAAGACCATCCCGATCAAGGCCGTCTGAACAGACGTCCATTCACAACCGCAACCGCGACCAGAAACCCGTTTCATGGCAAAGACTTTCCAGGCCATCAAAGGCATGAACGACATCCTCCCCGGCGAATCCGCCCGCTGGGAGGCGCTGGAGGCCATCGTTCGCGAATGGCTGTTCGCCTACGGCTACCGCAACATCCGCACCCCGATCGTCGAACAAACCGATCTGTTCGTGCGCTCCATCGGCGAAGTCACCGACATCGTCGAAAAGGAGATGTACACCTTCACCGACCGTCTGAACGGCGACAGCCTGACCATGCGGCCCGAAGGTACCGCAGCCTGCCTGCGCGCAGTGATCGAGAACAACCTGCTCTACGACGGCCCGCAGCGCGTCTGGTACACCGGCCCGATGTTCCGTCACGAGCGCCCGCAGAAAGGCCGCTACCGCCAGTTCCACCAGTTCGGCGCGGAAGCGCTGGGCTTCTCGGGTCCGGATATCGACGCCGAGCAGATGATCATGCTGGCCGACCTGTGGAAGCGCCTCGGCCTGACCCATATCAGCCTGGAAATCAACACGCTGGGTGATGCCGAAGGCCGCGCCGCGCACCGCGCCCGCCTGATCGAATACCTGGAGGCTCACCGCGAGCTACTGGACGAAGATGGCCAGCGCCGTCTCTATAGCAATCCGCTGCGGGTGCTGGACACCAAGAACCCGGCGATGCAGGAAATGGTGCAAGCTGCGCCGAAGCTGATCGAGTTCCTCGACGAGGCCGCGCTCAAGCACTTCGAGCAACTGCAACGTCTGCTGACCGACGCCGGCGTGTCCTACACCATCAATCCGCGCTTGGTCCGTGGCCTCGACTACTACAACCTCACCGTGTTTGAGTGGGTGACCGACCAGCTCGGCGCCCAAGGCACCGTTTGCGCCGGTGGCCGCTACGACGGCCTGATCGCCCAACTCGGCGGCAAACCCGCACCGGCCTGCGGCTGGGGCATGGGCATCGAACGGTTGTTGCTGTTGCTGGAAGCCCAGCAAGTCACGCTGCCGACTGCCACGCTGGACGCCTACGTCGTCCACCAGGGCGAGGCCGCCACGCCGTTTGCCTGGAAGGTGGCCCGCGCGTTGCGCGAAGCCGGTCTGTCAGTGCAGCAACACATGGGCGAGGGCAGCTTCAAGTCCCAGATGAAGAAGGCGGATGCCTCCGGCGCCCGCTATGCCGTGATCCTGGGGGATGACGAGGCGCAGGCCGGGGAAATCTCCCTGAAGCCCATGCGCGGCGAAGGTGCCCAGGCACGCGTCACGGTCGAGGCCGGTATCGGCCTGATCAAAGGCGGTTCCTAGCCCTTTTGCACAAGAAATGGGGCTGTCCAGAAGGGCCGTCCGCGAGTTGATTGTTTGATTGAACCTCTTCCGCTACGGGAGCAAGCATGGCGGTCTACGACCTGCAAGAACAAGAACAGATTGATGCACTGAAAATCTGGTGGAAGGACAACGGCAAGTGGGTGATGGGTACCGTCATCGCTGCGCTGCTGATCGTCGCCGGCATCCAGGGTTGGCGCTGGTGGCAGCAGCGTGAGGCTGGTCAGGCCGCCGCGCTGTTCGAACAGCTCCAGCAAGAGCTGTCTGCGCCTAACGAGACCAAGCGCAATGCGCTGCGCGACCAGTTGCTCAACCAGTATGGCGGCACCGCCTATGCAGCCCGTGCCGCTCTGCTGACGGCCAGTGCGGCCTTCGGCAAGGGCGCGCTGCCCGCCGCCGCCAAGGACCTGCAATGGGTGATCGACCATGCTAAGGAGCCGCCGGTCCAAGATCTGGCTCGCCTGCGCCTGGCCGGTGTCTACCTGGACCAGAAGCAGTACGATCTTGGCCTGGCTCGCCTGTCCGACATCAAGAGCAAGGGGCTCGCCGGTGAGGCTGGCTCGCTGAAGGGCGATCTGCTGCTGGCCAAGGGCCAGACGGCTGCTGCACGAGAAGCCTACCGCATCGCTGCCGAGCAGCTGGACCCGGCTGATCCGATGCGTAACCTGATCGACGTGAAACTGGATGCCCTGGGAGAGCAGCAGTGATGCGTATGGACCTGTCGGTGATGAAACCTGCGTTCGGTGCGGCCGTTGTGGCAGCCCTGCTGTCCGGTTGCTCGATGTGGAGCAGCGGTGTGCGCGTCCACGAACCCACCCCGCTGGGTGATTTCGTGGCGCAGGCGACCATCGAGACCCGCTGGCAGGGTTCGGTCGGCGCCTCGGAAAACTTCGCCTTCCAGCCTGCCGCGACGGACGGCCGCATCTACGCCGCTGCGGCGAACGGTGCGGTGCGTGACGTCACCGGTGGCCGATTCCAGACCGAATCCTCCAAGCCGCTGTCCGCTGGTGTCGGCGCCGGGGAAGGACGGGTCGCAGTCGTCAGCCAGCGCGGCGACGTGCTGGTCTACGACACGTCCGGCAAGCTGGCTTGGCAGGCATCGCTGGGTGCCGAATCGCT
>CBIHQA010000212.1:0-6748 GCA_966211475.1 uncultured Neisseriales bacterium | reverse complement strand
AAGCGTTCGGTGCAGGTCGGCCAGCGTGTGACGCCGGGCTCCTCGCTGATGGCGGTGGTGCCGCTGCAGGGCCTGTGGGTGGATGCCAACCTGAAGGAATCGCAGCTGCGCAATGTGCGCATCGGCCAGCCGGCGACGGTCAGTGCCGACCTGTACGGCAGTCACGTGGAGTACCACGGCAAGGTGGTCGGCATCGCGGCCGGCACCGGCGGCGCCTTCTCGCTGCTGCCGCCGCAGAACGCGACCGGCAATTGGATCAAGGTGGTGCAGCGCGTGCCGGTGCGCATCGCGCTGGACGCCAAGGATCTGGCCGCGCATCCGCTGCGGGTTGGGCTGTCGACGGATGTGCAGATCGACACGCACCAGCGTGACGGCTCGGTGCTGAGCGCCCTGCCGCTGTCCAACTCGCCGATGGCGACGCCGGTGTTCGATGCGCAGCTGAAGGCCGCGCAGCAGAAGGCTGACCTGATCATCGCCCGCGAAGCGAAGGAAGGGACCCACGCATGAGCGACCTCGTCCTGACGCGGGAGGACGACGCCCCGTCGGCGACGCCCACCCCGCCGGCTCCCCCGGCGCCGCCCGCCAGGCCCGCCGCACCGCACCCGCCGCTGCATGGCGCGGCACTGGTGATGCTGACCCTGGCGGTGGCGCTGGCCACCTTCAGGGAAGTGCTGGATACCTCGATCGCCAACGTGGCGGTGCCGACCATCGCCGGCAACCTGGCGGTGAGCCCGAATCAAGGGACCTGGGTGATTTCCAGCTACGGCCTGGCGGCGGCGATTGCCGTGCCGCTGACCGGCTGGATCGCCAAGCGTTTCGGCGAGGTACGGGTGTTCGTCTGGTCGGTGGTGTTGTTCACCGTGGCCTCCGCCCTGTGCGGCATCGCGACCAACCTGCCGATGCTGGTGGCCTTCCGCCTGCTGCAAGGGCTGGTGTCCGGCCCGATGGTGCCGCTATCGCAGACGCTGCTACTGTCCAACTACCCGCCCGAAAAGCGCGGCATGGCGCTGGCGATCTGGGCGATGACGGTGATCGTCGCGCCGATCTTTGGCCCGCTGCTGGGCGGCTGGATCACCGACAACCTGTCGTGGTCGTGGATCTTCTACATCAACGTGCCGATCGGCCTGATGGCGGCCTACATCACGCGCAGCCTGCTGGGCCACCGCGACACGCCGACCGAGAAGAAGCCGATCGACACGGTGGGCCTGGGGCTGTTGGTCCTGGGTGTGGGCAGCCTGCAACTGATGCTCGACAACGGCAACGACCTGGACTGGTTCGGTTCACCGGTCATCATCACGCTGGCGATCATCGCGGCGGTGGCGCTGTCCTTCCTGGTGGCCTGGGAGCTGACCGACGAGCACCCGATCGTGGAGCTGACGCTCTTCAAGCGGCGCAACTTCCGCTACGGCGTGCTGGCGCTGGCGCTGGCCGTGCTGGGCTTCTTCGCGATGACGGTGCTGTTCCCGCTGTGGCTGCAGACGGTGATGGGCTACACGGCCACCTGGGCCGGGCTGGCGACGGCGCCGGTGGGCATCCTGGCCTTCATCCTGTCGCCGTTCGTGGGGCGCTACATGTTCCGCTTCGACCTGCGGATGCTGACCAGCGTGTCGTTCGTCATCTTCGCGATCACGGCGTTCTGGTTCTCCACCTTCGACCTGAGCACGCCGTTCGACCATGTGATCCTGCCGCGGCTGTTCCAGGGCATCGGCATCGCGTGTTTCTTCGTGCCGCTGAACCAGATCATCCTGTCCGGCATGAAGCCGAGCGAGATGGCGGCGGCCTCCGGCCTGTCGAACTTCTTCCGCACCCTGGCGGGCAGCTTCGGCACCGCGCTGGTGGTGACGCTGTGGGACCACCGGGCGCAGGCACACCAGGTGCGGCTGGCGGAGCAGTTCACGCCCAATGGCGTGGCCAGCCAGGACTACCTGGCCAAGCTGCAAGGCATGGGGCTGTCGCCGCAGGCGGCCTATGCGCAGGTCAGCAGTGTGATCCGGGCGCAGGGCTTCACCCTGTCGACCAACGAAATCTTCTGGGGGATTTCGATGCTGTTCCTGGCGCTGATCGGCCTGCTGTGGCTGACCAAGCCGCCGTTCGGGTCGGCGGGGCAAGGCGGCGGCGGGCATTGATGTAGTCGGCTCGTAGTCCGGCAGGCGCAAAGCGCAATCCGGGGTGGCGGTTCCTTGTGGAACGGTTGCCCCGGGTTGCGCTTTGCTTTTTTCAGCGTGGCTCGGTCTAGCCTGGCGTTACCTTGGGCGGCCATCTGACAACCGCCACCGTCTCGCCTCACGCCCCCAACGTCCCCGCATCCTTCACCACCACCGCGAACCGATCCGCCAATTCCGTCAGCGCGGTGCGGTGCACGGTGTCCGCCGGGATCACGCCGCCCAGCGGATCGGGCAGGTCCCGCGTCGCGCAGGCGTCCGCCACCACGGTGCTCCAGTAGCCATGATCCAGCGCCGAGCGGGTGGTCGCGCTGATACACATGTGAGTCATGAAGCCGGCGATGATCAGCTGCTTGCGGCCCAGCTTCTGCAGCACAGCGTCCAGTTCGGTGCCGGCGAAGCTGTTCGGCCGGGTCTTCACCACCACCGGTTCGCCATCGGCGGGTTCCAGCCCGGCCAGGATATCGACGCCGGTACCTTGCGGGTCGAACAGGAAGCTGCCGGCTTCGCTGTGGTGGACCACATGCACAACCGGCGTGCCTTCCGCGCGGGCCTTGGCGATCAGCCGGGCGATCTGCTCGGTGGCGGGGCCGATGCCATGCAGCGGCAGGGCGCCGTCGAGGTAGTCGCGCTGGTGGTCGATCAGCAACAGGGTGGCGTCTTGCCAGGCGGCGGGGGTCAGGTCGGCGCCGGCGCGTTGCAGCAGGGATTGGGTGGTGTTCATTTTTGCACTCCAGGTTGATTGGTGTGATGCGAGAATAACCCCTGGATTCACGCTGAACCATTCCACAAGACGCTGGAGCTGCTGTGCAAAAACGTTCAATCGATTGGGAAGACCTGCACACATTCGTCGCGCTGGCCGAGGTCGGCAACCTGTCCGGCGCGGCTCGCCGGCTGGCGGTCTCGCATGCGACGGTGGGCCGCCGGGTGGCGGCGCTGGAGGAGCGGGTGGGGGGTGCGCTCGGCGCTTTGCGGCCGGAGGGCTATCGGCCGACGCCATTGGGTGAGCTGGTGCTGGCTTCCGCGCGGTCGATGGCGGCGGAAGCCGCGTCGCTGGACCGTAGCCTGTCGGATGCCGCCACTGACGGGCTGACTGGCAGCGTACGGCTGACCTCCATCGAATCGATCGGCACCCACGTGCTGGCTCCTGCGCTGGACCAACTCTGGGCGCGTCATCCGGCGCTGCAGGTGGAGCTGGTGATGGGTGACGAACGCCTGAGTCTGGCCCGCCGCGAGGCCGACATCGCGGTGCGCCTGGCCCGCCCGCCGGATAGCGAGCTGGTGGCGCGACAACTCGCCCGCATCGACTACGGCCTGTATGCCCGCGCCGACTTGGCGCCGCAATGGGCGGACAAGCCGCTGGAGGCGCCCTTTGTCGGCTTCGAAGCCGAGGGGCCGGCCTTCCCCGAGCGGGTCTGGCTGGACACCCATGTGCCGGTCGTCCGCCGGCGCTTCCGCAGCAACCACCTCACGGCGCAGTGCAACGCGGTGTTGGCCGGCGCCGGCGTCGGCCTGCTGCCCTGCTACCAGGCGCGTAAACGGCCCGCGCTGGTCGCGCTGTCCAGCGGCCCGGTCTGTGCCCGCGAGGCCTGGCTGGTCTATCACCGTGACCAGCGCAACGTGCCACGGGTGCGGGCGGTAGCCGACTGGTTGGTCGCCATTTTCGATGCTCAGCGCGAAGCCTTCGAATGGCCGGCCGCTTCCGATTCCCCCCCTGCCGCCGCCTGACGCCGCCCGGCAGCCCGCTGCGCGGCGCCCCCTGCCGCGCCGAGCGGATTGACTATAGTGAAAATCTCGGATGAGTCCGATTGCGAGGGCGCGCATGCTGGGCATGGTATTCACGGAATTCCTCGAGATGGTGGAAACCCGCTTCTCGCCCGACATGGCCGACGCCATCCTGGAGGAAGCCAACCCGCCCAACGGTGGCGCCTACACCGCGGTCGGCTACTACGACCATGCCGAGATGGTGGCGCTGCTGCTCGCGTTGGCCCGCCAGACCGGCCAGCCGATACCTGACTTGCTGCAAGCTTTCGGCCAGCATCTGTTCGGCCGCTTCCTCACCGCCTATCCGATGCTGTTCGAGGAGCCGCGCGACGCGTTTGCGCTGCTCGCCAGCGTCGACAACTACATCCACGTGGAGGTCCGCAAGTTGTACCCGGCCGCCCAGCTGCCGCACTTCAATGTGCTGGAGCGTAGCGACGCCCGCCTGGTGCTGGAGTACCGCTCGCCGCGTGGGCTCGCGGACCTGGCCCATGGCCTGATCCGTGGCGCCATTGCGCATTACGGTCGTCCGCTGGCGCTGAACCGGCAGGATCAGGCGCCGGCCGACGGCATCCACGTCAGCCTGTTCACGCTGAGCGAGACATGAACGAGCAGGATCTGGCAGATCGCCGGCTGCATCGCGAGCGGGAGGCCCGCAAGGCGGCGGAGCGCCTGCTCGAGGAAAAAAGCCGCGAACTGTTCCGCATCAACGTTGACCTGGAAGCCGCGCTCGATCAGGTCAACGACATGCAGCATCGCCTGCAGATGGCGTTATGGGCCGGCGAAGAAACCATTTGGGAATGGGAGGCCGCCAGCGACGAAGTCCGCGAGCAGACCTTCCGCGACCTCCACGGCAATGCGGCGTTCGACCGCTACCCGCTGCTGCGCATGCTGCAACGCGCCCACCCGGACGATGTCGGCATGGTCTGGCTGGCTTGGCAACAGCACCTGTTCGGCCTGGTGCAGCACTACCAGGTGGAATACCGCACCCAGACCGCTGTCGGCTGGCGCTGGGTGCGTGCCCGTGGCCGCGCCACCGACCGCGACGACCTCGGCCTGGCACTGCGCGTCACCGGCATGCTCAAGGACGTCACCGCGCTGCGCGAGGTCGAAGAAAGCCAGCGCCTATTGGCCGCCGCCTTTAGCAGCACCCAGGACGCGATGCTCATCCTCGGCGCCGACCACGTCATCCACCAAGCCAACGACGCTTTTCTGGAGCTCACCGGCCTGCCCGCCGAGAAAGTGCTCGGCCGCAAGGCCAGCGCCCTGCTCAGCACCACCACCAACGAGTTGCTGAGTGAGCGCCTTACCCAGGCCGAAATCCAGCCCTGGCGCGGTGAACTGCTGACCCAGCGCGCCAGCGGCGGCGCGGCGGTGGTGGAAGCCAACGTCAGCCCGGTGCGCAACCCCAACGGCGCGCTCACCCACCTGGTGATGTCGGTGCGCGACATCAGCGAAAAGCGCAAGCAAGCGGTGCGACTGGAGCGCCTCGCCCGCTACGACGCGCTGACCGGCCTGCCCAACCGCCAACACCTGGAAGACGCGGTGTCCCACGGCCTACAGCAGCGCCGCATCGACGAAGTGCTGGCCGTCATGTTCATCGACCTGGACGGCTTCAAGGAAATCAACGATTCCCTCGGTCACGCCGCCGGCGACATGCTGCTGCAGGAAGTCGCCAAACGCCTGATGGCCACCTTGCGCCGCCGCGACCTGGTCTCCCGCTGGGGCGGCGACGAATTCGTGGTACTGCTGGAGCCGCTGCGGCAGCTCGAAGAAGTCGACCGTGTGATCGAAAAGGTGCAGGTCGCGCTCGACCAGCCCTTCCTTGCCGGCGGCCACCAGGTCAGCGTCACCTTGTCGATGGGCATCAGCGCCTGCCCGATGCACGGCGAAGATGTGCAGACCCTGCTGCGCCATGCCGACTCCGCCATGTACGAAGCCAAGCGCACCGGCCGCAACCGCTGCGTGCTGTACCGGCCGGAGATGAACGAACACCTGCTGGAACGCGTGAAGCTCGCCAACCTGCTGCGCCGCGCCCCGCAGAACGGCGAGCTCTACCTGGTGCTGCAGCCCAAGGTCGACCCGAAGACCGAACGGCTGGCCGGCGCCGAAGTGCTGATGCGCTGGAAGAGCGCGGAACTCGGCCAGGTCTCACCCACCCGCTTCATCCCGCTGGCCGAGGACCTCGGCCTGATGGAGCTGCTCGGCCGCTGGCTGGTGGATGAATCGATGGCGCTGGCCGGTCGCTGGCAACGCGAAGGCTGGGACATGCACTTGGCGATCAACCTGTCCGCCCGCCAGTTCCGCGACGAACAGTTGCCCGCCAAGCTACAGGCTCTTGCCGTCAAACAAGGCGTCCCGCCCGGGCGCATCGAACTGGAAATCACCGAATCGGTGCTGCTGGAAGACGTCAACGTTGCCCGAAAGCGGGTGGGTGAACTCAAGGAAATGGGCTTCCGGCTGGCATTGGATGACTTCGGCACCGGCTATTCCTCGCTCAGCTACCTGAAGGAACTACCCTTCGACCGGGTGAAGATCGACCGCAGCTTCATCTCCGACCTCGGCACCGCGCCACGCAGCATCGCCATGCTGTCCGGCATCGTCGCCCTCTGCAAAGGCCTCGGCCTGGAAGTCACCGCCGAAGGCGTCGAAACCCCCGCCCAACTCGCCATCATCCGCGCCGAGGGTGTCGACGAAGTACAGGGCTACTACTACCACCCGCCGCTGATGATGGAATATTTCGACACCCTGATGGCCCACGTGTGGAGCCCCGTCGATACCGGGACGTAACCCCCTGTAGGAGCGGGCCATGCCCGCGACCAACG
>CBIHQA010000211.1:0-6783 GCA_966211475.1 uncultured Neisseriales bacterium | reverse complement strand
TTTGGTGTTTTGTGTGTTTGTTGGTCCCCCTCCCCAACCACCACGTGGGTTGTTGGGTCACGGTGTGGTGGGGGGCCCGCCGCCCCCCCCACCAACCTACAAAAGCACAAAGGCGGTCACCGGCTCGCCGCTTGCAACCAGTGATGCAAGTTCAGCCACACGTTCACAAAGCAGGTCAGCAGCAAGGTCAGCGAGAAGCAGGACAAGAACAGGCACACCAGCGCCGCCGCCAGGCTGCCGACGAAGCCTAGCAGCAGGTTGGCGATGACGGTGAGCACCGACAGCAGGATGGTGCCGCCGATCAGCGCGTTCAGCCGTACCAGCGGTGCCATGGCCTGCGGACGGTTGACGCCGCGGTGGGCGAGTACGGTCAGGTATTCCTTGCTCTCGAACACGTCCTTCTTCAGGTTGACCATCACGAAGGCGTTGAGCGCGAACAGCAGGCTGCTGCAACTGAGGAAGGCACCGATCAGGCTGCCGCGTACCTTTTCGAAGCCGGTGAGGAGTTCCGAATCGCTCAGGCTGACGCGCAGCAGCCACACCAGCAGGCCGGCGAGCAGGGCGTCGACCAGCAGCACGACGCCGACGCGGGCAATGTCAGGCCACGATCTGCTGGAGCTTGTCATAGCTGGCGACCAGGTCGGCGAAGGCCGGCGCCTCGTAGAAGCGGGCGATGTCGGCGGTGATGATGCGGTGGGTGAAGTCGTCGAACTCCACTTCGTCCAGGTAGTCCGGGTTGTTCATCAGCTTGAGGATGTGCTCGTCGCCCTTGTCGTCCAGCGCCACCACCTTGCCGGCCCGGACGTTGTCGCTGCCGATGCAGGCCGCCACCGCATAGGCCACCGAGGCAGCACGGTGCTTGCGGTCGAACAGGAAGCGCACGGTCTCGCGCTTCAGGTAGGGCTCCAGCGGCTGGAACAGGCCGCCTTTCACATCCGGCATCGTCAGTTGCAGCTCCAGCGAGCCGATGCTGTCGAAGCCTTCCAGCAGTTCTTCGATCTTCTGCTTGCGCACGATGATGCCGGTGTCCAGCTTGCCCTGGGTGGCGTCGCGGATGGCTTGCGGGCTGGCCGGTGGCTGTTGTTCGGTGAGGCGATGCTTTAGCTCGTCTACCAGCCGGTATCGGGCCTGCCGGATCAGCTGGAAGAAGGTGTTCAGCGTGGTGCTGCCGTGGTGGTAGAGGTAGACGCCCAGCCCGGCCGCCTTGTGCAGGATGAAGAAGTTGAACTCCATCAGCCGGCTGGCTTCGTCCAGGGTTTCCACCCGGATGCGGAAGGTGTGCTGCTCCTGCTGCAGCTTCACGAAGCGGCGCTGGTCCTTGATCTTGAGCACCACGCCGCGATGGAAGTACTCGTCATAAGCGCTGTCGAGCAGCACCACCCGGTCCTGCTGGCGCATGTCCGCGCCGCCGTCGGTGCGCAGGCGGGCCAGGATGTCCGGCAGGGCCGGTCGGCCTTCCACCTTCAGCTCAAAACCGACGAACCGGACCTTCATCAGGTGAGCCCCTCGCGTCATTGTTATGGCGACATCGCGCAAGGGGGTTGGAGTGCATAGCGGGGCCAGCGTTGCAGGGACTGGCCGGGTGGGCAGGAAAGGTGGGTGTTTGTTTCTTGTTTTTGAGAAATATTTTCCGGTTAGATGTGTCGATCCTGTAAATTTCTCGAATGTAAGAAATTAAATAGATTCCCCGCCAAAACCTCGCTATAGTTTCTCGTAGGAGAGAAATTATATGGCCCGCATGATCGTTTCTTTGCCATTCCCTTCCTCACCGCTGGTGAGCAATCCAGCCGAGTTGGGGCAATTCGTACGCAGCCAGCGCACGTCGCTGGGATTGCGCATCGATGATGCTGCCGCCCTCTGCGGCGTATCGGTACAACTTCTGTCCGACCTGGAAACGGGCAAACGTTCGGTCGGATTGGACAAGGTGTTCCAGGTACTGCAGAAAATGGGGCTGTCATTGTTGATTGCCTCCCGGCATGACTTGCCGGATGTATTGCATCGCTTGCAGAAGGGCGACTGACCGTCATGGCCCAACATGTGCTGAATGCGTGGTTCGGGCGCCGCCACGCGGGCGAGTTGCGGTTCGATGATGAAACTGCCCTGTTTGCCTTCGACTACGACGTCGCCTGGCGCGACGCGGCAGACGGTTTCTATCTCGCGCCGCCGCTACCGTTGCATGGCGAGGCCAGATCGGCCGAATTGCAATCGGCAACCGTGCGACGCTTCTTTGAGAACCTGTTGCCGGAAGGCCGGGCGCTGGATGATGTTGCCGGCACCTATGCGCTGTCCAAGGGCAACCTGTTCGGGTTGATGAGGGTACTCGGCAGGGAGAGCGCTGGGGCGCTGATGCTGCTGCCGCCTGGCGATCTGCCGGTGGACCTGGCAAACAGCCGGCGAGAGATCACGCCCGCCGAATTGTCCGGCCGCATCCGTGACCGGGCTCGCCTGCCGTTCAGTGTCTGGGATGGGAAGGTCAGGCTGTCCATTGCCGGGCATCAGGACAAGCTGGCCGTGTACCGGTCACCGGATGGTCGATTGAGCTTGGTCGAAGGGCAATGGGCATCCACGCACATTCTCAAGCCAGATTCGGCCAACCCGTCGTTGCCCTATCTGGTGGCCAACGAGCACTTCTGCATGCGTCTCGCGGCGATACTGAAATTGCCGGTCGCCCCTGTCGAGATACAGCGGGTTCCGGAGCCGATCCTGCTGGTGGGCCGCTTTGACCGCAAGGATCGGGGCGAGTTGGTGGAGCGCATCCATATCATCGATGGCTGCCAGGCGCTCAATCTGCCGGTTGATTACAAATATGAGCGCATTTACGGCAATGCACCCGATGTCGCCAACATGCGCGGTGGTGCGAGTCTCGAGAAGCTGTTTTCGCTAGCGCCCCTCTCCCCGGTCGAGGCCCTGATGCGTCAGCAGATGATGCGCTGGGTATTGCTGCAGTACCTGATTGGCAACAGCGACGCACATGGCAAGAATCTGTCCTGCTTTGTGACGCCAGCAGGTCTGACGCTTGCTCCCGCTTACGACCTGGTCTGCGTTCGAGCCTATCCGGAGATGGGACACCGGCTTGCGATGGCCATCGGCGATGAGTTCGACCTGGACCGGGTGACGGCTTTCGATTGGGCCGTGTTCGCGCAATCCTGTGGGCTGGATCGCGGGTTGCTTTCCAGGGAGATGGGGCGGATGGTCAAGGGGCTGCGCAAGGCGGTGCCGCAATTGTTGGCCGATCCGGTGTACCACGACGCGGAACGGACGATATTGCGCGACGTGGCCGACGTCTGCCTGTTGCAGGCGGACAGGCTGGAGGTGGTCAGCCGCAGGCTGCCAGGCGTGCGCAACGAAGACTTGTAGGGGAGTCCTTACGCCGCTTGCGGCGCCTCTGTCTTTACCTCCAACTGCGCTGCCACCTTGCTCAGCAGCTCGTGCAGCATCTCGGTCGACAGCCCGTGCAACACCAGCCGGTAGCCGGCGCGCAGGGTGGACATCGGCACCAGCGGGTGCTTGTTGTTCAGCAGGATCAGGTGTTCCGGCCGGCCGAGCAGGGTGGCGGTGTAGATGCCGATCACCTCGTCCAGTTGCAGGGAGTTGGAGGCGCGCCAGAAGTCGTTGTCGGTGAGGAAGAACTGGTACACCGGCGTGAACAGTTCGATGGCGCTTTGCAGGTCCAGGAAGTTGGTCCAGCGGTCCGGCATGGCGTCGAGCTCCAGGCCGGGGTCGCGGATCATCGAGAAATCCGGGCGGGCCACCTGCTGCAGCGATTTGCCTTCCGCCTGCAGGGCCTGGTTCAGCCGGATCACGAAGTTGAACAGGTTGAGGTCGTGCTTGAGGAACAGGTCGTCCTTGAGGTCGGCGATGGTCTGCGGCTTGAGCGGACTGGTTTCCACTGGCACGGGCGAATTGCGGGCGATGAACTCCAGAATCTGCGCGCCAAGGTGGAAGTGCCGCAGGATTAGCCAGTTGGCCTCGGGACTGACGAAATGGTGCAGACCCCACGCCAGCATCCGGTGCAACAGGCGGGAGGCCGACCATTTGCGCGGCAGCACCACTTTCACCACCTGCAGCAGCACGATCACGGTGCGTGCCAGCGGCCGTAGGAAGGGCAGCAGGTACTGGCGCGAAGCCGAGCTGGAATCGGTCAGCCAGGCTTCCTTCACATGGTCCGGCAGCGGGGTGCTCTGGTCTAGGTACAGCGCCAGCCAGGGGCTGGGGTCGCGCGGGTCGAATTCCTGGGCGAGAAAGTCGGGTAGGCGTTTCATTTCGGTCATTCGTCCACGAGGTGATCGAACTGCATCCGGTACAGCTGCGCGGTGCGGCGGGCGGTGTCGATGATCGACCGCGCTGCCTGGCCGCTCGGGTCCGCCTCCAGGACGATTTCTACCCCGCGCAGCCAGCGCGCGAGGTGATTCTGGTCGTTTTCGCCATGGTATTCCAGGAAGCGATAAGCCGTGGGGGGGAGGTCGAGCTGCGCTTTCAGCTGCGGCAACAGCGCCGGCACGATGCGTTGGCCAGTTCCCTCGATAATGTAGATGGCGCCGAGCAGGCCGACCGGGTTGGGGCGGGCGGCCAAGGCGTGCAGATAGGTGTTGAGCGCTTCGCCGCCGGGGTTGCGACGCAGCGCATCCAGGTTGTCGATGGCGCCGCCCGCCTGCCGGTAGTCCTGGAACAGGATCTGGAAGTCGTTCTGTTCGTCGCTGGCGTGGGTTTCGATCAGGTCCGCCAGGGCCTGGTAGGGCGCACGGACCGAGGCGACCGCCTCGCGCATCCATTTGCTGCCTTCGCGGACCTGGGGAATCCACTGGGCCATCCACCGTTGATAGTCTTCCACGGTGAAACGGCCGTCGCGCAGGCGCCGGATCAGGGGGCTGCGCCAGACGTCGGAACGGTAGTCATGCCAGATCGCGGCCAGCTCGGTCAGCAGGCCGGACAAGTTGGCTGGTGCATGTGCCGGGTCGTGTGGCGGGACGATTTGCTGGTCTGTTGTGTCGTTAGGCGCAGTGGCAACAGCTGGCGTTGCGCGGCGGCCTAAGCTGATGGGGGCGTCCGCGGCCTCGACTTCCAGCATCATGAAGGCCACGGTGAACCGGCCGGATTCCGGGATATAGCAGAAGATGCGCTCGCCCGGCTTCAGCGTGCGGGTTTCCAGCAGCTCCGCCAGCATGACGAAGATCGATGCCGCGCCGGTGTTGCCCCGCCACGCCAGGTTGCTGAACCAGCGCTCGCGCGGGATGGACAGCCCTGCCTTGGCCATCAGCTCTTCCACCACCGGGATGAAGCGCTCCGACGAGTAGTGGCACAGGAAGTGATCCACCTGCTCCGACCGCAGCCAGCCGTCCTTCACCAGCTGCACGTATTCGTGGATGCCGACGTCGAACAAATGGGGCAGCAGGCGGATGTCCTGCCGCAGCGCCAGCGCGCCATCGGCCTCCGCCGCATTCCAGGAGTCGTAGTCCAGGTGGCTGCGCGATCGGTCTTCGCGCATGCCCAGTTGCATGCAGACCGGATAGTCGCCGGAGAAGGCGCGCTGATGCACCCATTTCAGGCGCAACCGCAAACCGTTCTTGCCTGCCGGTTGGTCGGTCAGCAGCAGCGCGCCCGCGCCGTCGGACAGCATCCAGCGCAGGAAATGGGCGTCGAAATCGATGTCGTAGCCGCGTGCGGCATAGCGGGATCGCTTGAACAGCCGTGACGGCATTTCACTGGCCACTGCCAGCGCCCTGTGGTGGCCGGACAGTTCGACCGCCTGCGCCGCATACTGGATGGCGCTGACGCCGGAGGCGCAGACCCCGTGGCTGCTTAGCGTCTCCATCGGCGGTGCGGCCAGTTCGCCCTGGATCATGTTGGCGAAGCCGGGCATCAGCGTGTCGCCGCCGGAAGACCCGCTGGCCAGCAGGCCGACCGACGACAGCGGGGTTTGCGTCACAGCCAGGCAACGGCGGATCGCCTCGGCGGCCATGGCTGCGTTCGACCAGCGGGTGTTGCCTTCGGCATCGATCGCGTAGTGGCGTTGCTTGATGCCGTTTTCCGCCAGGATGCGCCGCTTGATGCGGTCCGACATCTTGTTGAGCGGGGCGATGTACTGGTCCATCTGCTCGTTGGAGACAGGCTCGCCCGGCAGAAAGTAGGCGGCGGCATCGACATACACACGTTCAAAAGCGGTTGGCATGGCGGTCTTGTTATCTGGTTCGGGGGAGGGAGGTCAGGACTGCTGCGGCGCCATCAGCGGATGGGAGCGGCAATGCGGTAGCAGCATGCCCAGCAGGAACACGCGGAACATATAAGACAACAGCCCGCGCTCGTTCAGTCGCGGGTCGACCCGGTTGCGCCATTCGCGATGCAGGCGGGTCAGTTCGGACCAATGCGCCCGTGGATTTTCGTGGTGCGCGGTATGCAGCCCGATATTGAACAGCAGCGGATTGACCAGGCCTTCGAAGTTGCGGGCGTAGTTGGTCCGGGAATGCCCATCGGCATGCGCGTGCTGCAGATAGTTGGTGGCTAGCAGCCAGTGCAGGCCATGCAGCTGCGGCAGCCACACGTACAGCAGGGTCTTGGTGGGGCTGATCCAGGCCAGGCCGGCCCATAGCGCCAGCAGCAGCGCGTATTGCCACAGGCAGTATCGCCATGTCGCTCGGGAATAACGACGCATACGGCCCATCCAGGCCAGGAACAGCGGATACAGCACCCAGACCGCCTGCACCGGATGCAGCAGATACCCCGCCAGATGGTTGTGGTCGCCACCGAAGCGATAGGTACGGGCGGCATCGCGCGGACCATGGCGAT
>CBIHQA010000210.1:0-6786 GCA_966211475.1 uncultured Neisseriales bacterium | reverse complement strand
AGATGCCGACGGTGCCCCACACGAATGGCGTGCCGAACGGGATCAGCGCCAACAGTACGGTCAGCGCCGCCAGCAAGGCGGGTGCATCGACGCCTGCCACCCAGTAACCGAGGCCGGCCAGCAAGCCCTGAGCAACCGCGGTCAGAACCAAGCCATAGACCACCGCGCGGGTGGTATCGCCCACGGCGCCCAGATAGTCCTCCGACCGATTACCCAGAAACCGGGCCAGCACCCGCCGGATCTGCGCCAGCAGGCTCTCGCCATCGCGGTAGAAGAAGAACACGGTGATTAGCGCAAACCCGAGCTTTGCGGCATTGCGCCCGACGCCCCCTAGCAGATCCAGCAAGTCGTCCAGCCGCAATTCCACCCACTGGGCGATTTGCAGCCGGACGGCCGCCGGGTCGCCGGCGAGGCGGTTCAGCAGGTCTTGCAGCCAGTCGCCGAGCCAAGGAATGCGAGCGATCGCGTGCGGTAAGGGGTGAGGGCCTTGCGTCAGGTAGGCAGCCAGTGCGCCGTAAGCATTGGCCACCTCCCCCCGCAACAGCGCCAGCATCCACAGCAGCGGCAGAATGAAGGCGACGGTCATCAGCACCGTCATCAACAACGCGCTACCGGCCCGGTTACGCCACATCAGGCGACGCAGCTGACGGTAGAGCGGCCAAGTCACATAGGCCAGGATGCCGGCCCAGGCCACCGGCACCAGGAAAAGGTGCAGCACCGCATAGCTGAGGATCAGCAGACCGCCCAGCAGTACCCCGAAGATCAACCGCCGCGTGGTGACGGCACTACCCGGATCCGGCACGGCTCCCCTCCCTTGGTCAGGCGCGACGGCCAGCCCGCGCGGACGATACGAGACTGGCGACGATGGACGCCAGGATCAGCAAGGCCACCACCCCCAGCGAGATCTGGATCGGCAGGTGGAACCAGTAAGCGGCCAGCATTTTGCCCCCGACGAAGATCAGCACCGCCGCCAACCCGTATTTAAGCAGGTGGAAGCGGTCCGCCATGTCCGCCAGCAGGAAGTACAGCGCCCGCAGCCCCATGATGGCGAAGATGTTGGCGGTAAAGACAATGAACGGATCCGTCGTCACCGCGAACACCGCCGGAATGCTGTCCACCGCAAACACCAGGTCGCTCGCCTCTACCAGGATCAGCACCAGGAACAAGGGGGTGACGTAACGCCGCCCTTGCTCGATCAGCCAGAACCGTTCACCACGGTAGTCGTCGGTCACCTTCAGGTGGCGTCGCAAAAAGGCCAGGACCGGGTTGCGTGACAGATCCGGCTCGTGTTCCGCGAAGATCAGCATCTTCACCCCGGTCACCACCAGCAGCGCGCCGAACAGGTACAGCACCCAACTGAACTGCGACACCAGCCACGCGCCCAGCAGGATCATCGCTGCCCGCATCACCAGCGCGCCGATCACGCCGAACAACAGCACGCGCCGCTGCAGACTCAACGGCACCGAGAAGTACCGGAAGATCATCAAGAACACGAAGATGTTATCGACCGACAGTGACTTTTCGATCAGGTAACCGGACAGGAATTCCAGCGCCTTGCGGTTCGCCACCTCTCGCCCAGCCGCCCCATCGAGGTACCACCACAGCCCGAGGTCGAACAGCAGCGCAAGCGCCGCCCAGGCGATCGACCAGCACAGCGCCTCCTTGACCGACACCTTGTGGGCACCCTTTCCACCCAGCAGGAACATGTCGACAGCCAGCATGGCCAGCACGAACACGACAAAGCCGCCCCACATCCAGGGATGGCCAACGGTCTGGATCACAATGAAATCTCTTCAGATAGGAAGTGAATGCCAGCGCATTCGGAGCAAATTGCGAGCCAGAAATGCGCTGGCGATCGAGGGGTGGCGCGGGCTGAGGCTTATTCGTCAGAGCCCATGACGCCCAGCAACTGCAACAGGCTGGTGAACAGGTTGAAGATGGACACGTAGAGGCTCACCGTCGCCATCACATAGTTGGTTTCACCGCCGTGGATGATGTTGCTGGTCTCATACAGGATCAGCCCGGACATCAGCAGCACGAACATCGCCGACACCGCCAGCGACAGGCCCGGCATGCTAAAGAACACCGCAGCCAGCCCGGCCAGGAAGGCCACCAGTACACCCACGGTCAGGAAGCCGCCCATGAAGCTGAAATTGCGACGGCTGGTCAGTGCATAGGCCGACAGCGCCAGGAAGATGGTCGCCGTGCCACTCAGCGCCATCATCACGACCTGCCCACCGTTCTGCAGACCCATATAGGCATTGAGCACCGGCCCCAGCGTATAGCCCATGAAACCAGTCAAGGCGAACACGAAGGCAATGCCCAGTCCGCTATTGCGGAAACGAGTAGTGAGGAACAGCAGGCCGAAGTAGCCAACCAGGGTGAAGATCACGCCGGGATGCGGCAGCTTCAGCGCCATCGACACGCCGGCGGTCAGCGCGCTGAACAGCAGCGTCATCGACAGCAGCAGATAGGTATTGCGCAGGACGCGGTTGGTAGACAAGGCGCTGGGCCTGGTGAACGTGGTCGCGTGCATCGGGCTGGTTTGTTGAAGCGGATTCATGGGTAGCTCCCGTAGGGATGGACGATTCGAAGTCCAGTCTACCCACCGGTATATATAAAATATATTCGAATATAATTGAGAAAATATTCCGTTTTTTGGATGTATTCAGATCGTGCGCGACCTCAACTACAAGCATCTGCACTACTTCTGGGTAGTGGCCAAGGCCGGTGGCGTGGCACGGGCTAGCGAAAGGCTGCACCTCACCCCGCAGGCCATCAGCGGGCAGTTGCGGATGCTGGAGGATGCGCTCGGCTCAGCCCTGTTTCGCCGGGTGGGCCGCAACCTGGAACTGACCGATACCGGACGGGTGGTGCTGGGCTACGCCGAGGAAATTTTCGCGCTCGGCGAAGAGCTGCAGGATGCGATGCAGCACGGTCCGGCGGGTCTGACGCAGGAATTCCGCGTCGGCATTGGCGACATGGTCGCCAAGTCCGTGGTGTATCGGCTGCTGGAGCCGGCACTGCGATTGCCCCAGCCGCAACGGATCATCTGCCGGGAAGGTCGCCTGGTCGATCTACTGGGCGAACTGGCCATCCACCGGCTGGACCTGGTGATCGCGGACCGGCCGATGCCATCAAACGTGAACATCCGCGGCTTCAACCACCTGCTGGGCGAGTGTGGAATCACCTTCTTTGCCGCCCCTGCCCTGGCGGCGAACTGCAAAGGGCCGTTTCCGCACAATCTGGACGGCACGCCCTTGCTGCTGCCGGGGCCGGATTCGGCGGTACGCCCCCGCCTGGTCAGCTGGCTGCAGCATAAGAAGATCCGGCCCCGCATCGTCGGTGAGTTCGACGACGGTGCGCTGCTGAAGGCGTTCGGTCAGGCGGGTACCGGCGTGTTTGCCGCCCCTTCCGTACTTGCCGGAGAAGTGGCGCGGCAATATGGCGTGGTGCCGCTGGGCGAGACTGGCGAGGTCACCGAACAGTTCTATGCGATTTCCGTGGAGCGCCGGCTGAGCCACCCGGCCGTGGTGTCGGTGAGCAGCGCTGCCCGCAATGAACTGTTCGTGGGCGCACACAAGCCACGTGGCAAGGTGCGTGCTCCTCGATCTCCAGACGAGGGCGAAAGCCAGTCCTAGCACGGGCAGTCTTCCTCCATCTTCGCCTCGAAACGTCCGCGAGTCCCCTCGATTGCCCCGTCGGCAAGGCTGTCAATCAACCGCTGATCGGTTCGCCGACCGTCGCCTGACTACGGCTCGGTTATACGGTTTGCGGTTTCTATACTACGGGGAGAGGCAAAGCCCATTCCCCGACGACCGCCGCGCGAACAGGAATCAAAGGAGTAACCACCATGCGCGCATCACTGGCTGACCGGATGATGTTGTGGCAGAAATTCCTGCTACTCGGCGTGCTTGGCATCCTGCTGGTTGGCCCGCCGCTTTCCCTGTTCATCCACGACACCAACGTCAAGGTCGATTTCTCTCTCACCGAGCAAGCCGGCATCGCACCGGGGCGCAAGGTGCTGGCCGCGCTGCAGCAGATCCAGCAGCACCGGGGGCTGTCAGCCGCCTTCATCGGTGCAGGGCAACTGGCGGATCAGCGTCAGGAAAAGGCACAGCAGGTAGACCAGACGCTGAAAGACCTGGACACGATGCTCCAAGGCGCGAGTCCGCCGCTGAAGGCGCAGCTTTCGGAGGTCGAGTCCTACTGGACATCGCTGCGCGACGCCGTCGCCGCCAAGCAGATCGACGGACCGGGTAGCTATCGGCGGCACACAGCCCTGTGCGTCTACATGCTGACCGTGGTGGAATCGGTCGCGGATGAGTTCGGCTTGTCGCTGGACCCGGACGCCGATACCTACTACCTGATGCGAGCGATCTATTTCGACATCCCCGCCCTGGCTGAAAGCCTGGGGGAACTACGAGCCAAGGGCGCCGGCCTGCTGGCCAAGAAGGCGGCCAATCCGCAGGATCGGGCGCTGATGTATGGCTTGCTTTCCGCCGCCACGCGCTCCACCCAGCAGATGGAAAGTACGCACCGCAAGGCGTTCAATGCCAATTCCGGTCTGCACGTCTCCCTGGATGCCCTGCTGGCAGCAGGCCTGCAAAGTGCGCGCGAATCCGAAAAGCTGGCCCTGGACAAGGTGGCGGCCCCGGAAACCTTGTCCTATCCGCCGCCGGACTACATCGCCTTCTTTACCCAGTCCATCGACAATGAGTTCAAGCTTGGCGAAACGGTGATGCAGCAGCTGGAGCAGCTGATCCAGCAGCGCATTTCCGAGCAGCGGTCGACGCGTAACGTGCTGGTCGGCGTGATCTTGCTGCTGGCGGCCATTTCGGTGCTGATCGGCTGGCGGGTGGCGCTGAGCGTGCTGCGCCCGGTCGACCGTGCGTTGAAGGCCGCGCAGAACGTTGCTTCCGGCGACCTGACGCAGCACATCGCCGCCAGTGGCGGCAACGAAACGAGCCAGATGCTGCAGGCGCTGGGGAAGATGCGGGAGTCGCTTCACCAGGCGATTTCCAGTACCAAGAAGCATGCGGGGGAGCTGTCCACCGCCGCCCAGATGATGGCTACCAGTGCATCGCAAGTGTCCAACGCTTCCGAGCATCAGAGCGAAACCTCCTCTGCCATGGCGGCCGCGGTGGAAGAACTGACGGTCAGCATCAGCCAAGTCAGCCACAACACCAGCGATGCGATGAAGGCCTCGGAAAACGCCGATCAGCTGTCGCAGGACGGGGCAGCCGTCATCCAGGAAACCGTCGCGCAGATTCGCGACGTTGCGGAGCACATCCGGGAAACCGGCGGCACCATTCGCGAGCTCGGCGAACAGTCACAGCGCATTTCCGGCATCGTCGGCGTAATCAAGGAAGTCGCCGACCAGACCAACCTGCTGGCGCTGAATGCGGCTATCGAAGCCGCCCGGGCCGGTGAGCAAGGTCGAGGGTTTGCCGTGGTGGCCGACGAAGTGCGCAAGTTGGCCGAGCGCACCAGCAGTGCGACGGTGGAAATCGGCAAGATGATCCAGCAGATCCAGACCCAGACCGAAGACTCGGTCGGGCGCATGAACCGCGCGGTCGGCAAGGTCGACGGCGTGGTGGACGTGATCTCGCGCGCCCAGGAAGCGATGAACCGCATCACCGAGAGCGCGGTCCGGGTGGAAGACGCGCTACGCATCATCGATGCGGCGCTGAAGGAGCAGATGGTGGCGAGCAGCGACATCGCCGGCCAGGTCGAAAAGATCGCGCAGATGTCCGAGGAGTACAGCAACACCGCCGATGCCGCCGCTAATGCGGCCCAGCAGCTTACCGGCCTGGCGGGCGCCATGAAGCACGACATCGAGCGCTTCCGGCTCTGATGGCACAACAAGCTACCAACGGAGCTCGGAACGATGCAGTCCAGCCAAGGTGCTGGCGTGGCCGCCCTCCTGCCTACACCGCGGCCGTAGCCGGACCTTCCGCGGACCATTCCCCGCCGATCGCGTCCGCCTCTTCCGCATCCTCACCCAGGAAGCCGCCGGACTGGTGCGCCCACAAGCGGGCATACAGCCCATCCTGCGCCAGCAGCTCGCGGTGCGTGCCCTGCTCCACGATCCGCCCCTGGTCCAGCACGATCAGCCGGTCCATCGCGGCGATGGTCGACAGGCGGTGGGCGATGGCGACCACCGTCTTGCCCTCCATCAGGCGATAGAGGCTTTCCTGAATGGCGGCTTCGATCTCGGAATCCAGCGCGCTGGTGGCTTCGTCCAGCAGCAGGATCGGCGCGTCCTTGAGCATCACCCGGGCGATGGCAATGCGCTGCCGCTGGCCGCCGGACAGCTTGACGCCGCGTTCGCCCACATGGGCATCGTAGCCGCTACGCCCGCTTGGGTCGGTCAGGCTCAGGATGAAATCATCTGCCTCGGCGCGGCGGGAGGCCGCCATCATCTCGACATCGGTCGCATCCGGACGGCCGTAGAGGATGTTGTCGCGGACGGAGCGATGCAGCAGCGAGGTGTCCTGCGTCACCATGCCGATCTGCGCCCGCAAGCTGTCCTGAGTGACGTGGGACACGTCCTGCCCGTCGATCATGACCTTGCCGCCTTCCGTGTCGTAGAAGCGCAGCAGCAGGTTGACGATCGTCGACTTGCCCGCGCCGGAGCGGCCAACCAGGCCAATCTTCTCGCCCGGCCGAATGGTGAGCGACAGCTTGTCGATCACCTTGCGCTCGCCACCATAGGCAAAATCCACCTGATCGAAGCGGATTTCGCCGCGGCCGACGCGCAGTGTTTCCGCGTCAGGTTTGTCC
>CBIHQA010000209.1:0-6794 GCA_966211475.1 uncultured Neisseriales bacterium | reverse complement strand
GTACTTCGACTTCGACATTTCGGGCGATTGATCGACCGAGTCGTGTCGTAGCAGCCAGCAACGCCCCGGTTCGCCGGGGCGTTGTCATTTGGTGCGATCGAATTCAGATCACCCGTGCTTCTGCCACCAGTGGGCTCCGCATGGCATGAGCGGCAAGAGCCGGCTCGATCAGCTTCTCCAGTCTGCTACGGACCGATTCCCACGGGCGGTCTGGCTGGTCGGGGCGTTGCGGAAACTGGGTGCGAACCCGTTCGCAGATGAACTCCATCAAGACCCGGGCGGCCGGGGACAGCAATCGTCCCTGTGCATGCACGATGGTCACTGGCCGGGGCTCCGGTGCCCAATCCGACATCAGCTCGACAAGCTGCCCCGTTTGGATCGCTTCGTCGACCAGGAAGGAGGGCATGGTGACGATGCCCAATCCCCGGAGGGCCGGCTCCAGCAGCCCCTCCAGCGGTGCGGAACACAGGCGCCATGGCACGCTGA
Source organism: uncultured Neisseriales bacterium (assembly GCA_966211475.1). GTDB lineage: Bacteria > Pseudomonadota > Gammaproteobacteria > Burkholderiales > Leeiaceae > Leeia. The sequence continues at coordinate 6,308 of CBIHQA010000209.1, read as the reverse complement.
CCGCTATTTTTTCGCCGGTGTCGCGATGCTGGAACTGCCAGCGTGCCGAACCTGGCGAGGAGACCAGGCATTGCTCGTGTAGCAGATCCGTCGGACGGACCAGATCGGTGACCGGCTGATAAATCGGTGACACGCAGAGCCGCCGGTGAATGATGCCGAGTTGCCGGCCGTGGAAGCTGGAGTCATTCAGCGCGCCGATGCGGATGCCAAGATCGAAACCGGTTTCGATCAGATTGAGTTGCCGGTCGGTGAACAGGCACTCCAGCCGGATGCCGGGATACCGCTCGGCGAACTCGGCGATTAACGGCGTCAGCGTGGCCCGGGCAAAGCTCGCCAGGGCCGTCAAACGCACTGTTCCGGTGGGATGGTCCTGCTGTGTGGCGCCGTCGATCTCCCGCTCGGCATCCTCAATGTCCCGGAACACGGGCTCGAAGCGGTGATAAAGGCGCTGCCCATGCTCGGTCAGCGTCATCCCCCGCGTATTGCGCATCAGCAGGGAGACGCCCAGCTCCTGTTCCAGACTCTGAACATGTCGCGTCAGTGAGGATTTTGCGATTTCGCCCTGACGTGCGGCCTTCGCGAAACTGCCGGCAGATGCCACCCGGACAAACCATTTGAGATGTTCAAGATTCATGGTGTTTGTTCCCGTATCGCCTGTTCCGTTTCCGGAATGCCGGAACTCATGCCGCGTGGCTTATGCAGCCGCGGCGGTGTGCAGAAAATGGAGCCGTGGACGTGAACCGGAAAGCGCCTTTTGTTGCTGTCGCGCTGCGGCGCCGGTCTGCGACCTTTTTTGCCCTGTCGGGCTAGATATTCGAAAGGAGTCCATCATGAAAACCCTGTTTGCATCCTTGTTGGCGATAGGGGTCTTGGTTGCTGCACCGGCTTTTGCCGGCTACGGCGACCAGACCGACATGAACAGCTTCCCGTTCAGCAGCCAGGCCGTCAGCAGCGCGGCCAGCGCCAAGTCGAGTGTGTCCTCGTCAGCGCAGGACCCCACCTGGATTCAGCAATCGGGACCGGAATCCCGCTATGACCAGTTCGGTCTGCGCGACTACGAGGCGCCTAGCAAGCGTTGACCTGACCTCCACGGCATTTACTGACACATCCGGCGGCAGTCCTTGGTAGAGCTGTCGTCGGACAACCGCTGTTGTCGCAGCTGTTTCCCCTCGAGGCGGCCTCTCTGGCCCGTTCAAATACCTCTTTCCGATTTTCACCACCCGATTCGGCGTGGAATGTCCCCATCAGCCACCTGCCGGATACCGTGCAATTGCCTGGATTCCAATAGCCGTGCGGTTTTCCAACGGGTAAAGCCTGATCCCAAGCTGTTTCTGGGATATTTCCGGAATGCGACACCAAGTTACAGAAAGCGGCGGGGAAAACGCTGAGGCTGTCAGTTGGACTATGCCGAAGGTATTGATTACTTCATTGATTTATAAGGAAAAATAATTTTTTTGGACACCAGGACCTGTTATTTCGGACGCTTGCAAAGCCGCTTCATGACATAGCCACTTACATTGTGGGGCGATTTTTTTCGTGACATTATTGCCGCACCCCAAAGGGGCGCCGGATTGTCCGTGCGCCCTTGCAGCGCGCGGTTTCCCGCGATGGGATGGCGACGAGAGACGCCAGGAAACATCACAAAGCGAACCCAACCCCTTGAGGAGGTTTTTGGTCATGAAGAAGGCTCTTGCCGCGATGTCGCTGGCACTGATTGCAACCAGCATCGGTGCGTCGGCCAAGGAATGGAAAGAAATCCGCTTCGGCGTTGAACCGGGCTATCCCCCGTTCGAAATGAAGACCTCGGATGGCAAGCTGACCGGTTTCGACGTGGAGATCGGTAATGCGCTCTGTGCCAAGCTCAAGGCCAAGTGCACCTGGGTGGAAAACACCTTCGACGGCATGATTCCGGCCCTGAAGGCGAAGAAGTTCGACGGCATCCTGTCGTCCATGTCGATCACCGAAAAGCGCATGCAAGAGATCGACTTCACCAACAAGATCTACAACACCCCGGCCCGTATGGTCGCCAAGGCGGGCTCTCCGCTGAAGCCGACCCCGGAGGCGCTGAAGGGCAAGCGCGTGGGCGTGCAGCAAGGTACCACCCACGAAACCTACGCCAAGACCATGTGGGCGCCGAAGGGTGTGGACGTGGTGTCCTACCAGTCGCAAGACCTGGTCTATGCTGACCTGAAGTCCGGCCGTCTGGATGCCAGCCTGCAGGATTCGGTGGAAGTGTCCGAGTCGTTCCTGAAAAAGCCGGAAGGCAAGGGTTACGCTTTCGCAGGCCCGACCATCAAGGACGACAAGATTTTTGGCGTGGGCGCAGGTATCGGTGTGCGCAAGGAAGACGGCGACCTGAAGAAGGCGCTGAACGATGCGCTGGCCGGTATCCAGAAGGACGGCACCTACAAGAAGATCATGAAGAAGTACTTCGACTACGACATCTCCGGCAACTAAGCCACCTCTGACGTCGGGTGCGGGGTCCCGTCAGACGGGGCCCCGTTCCGGATCCCCCAGCATTCGATTCGGACCGGCGCAGCAGTTCCAAAAAAGGGACGGTCCGCCACAAGGGCCGCTCAACGGAGACACAGCAAGATGTTCCTAGAAGGCTATGGCGCCCTGATTCTGAAGGGCGCAGCGGTAACGATCGAAGTCGCCGTCCTGTCGGTACTGGTGGCTTTCCTGATCGGCCTGATCGGTGCGGCCGGCAAGTTGTCGCCGAACCCGATCGCAAAAGGCGTCGCGACGGTCTACACCACGATCATTCGCGGCATCCCCGACCTGGTGCTGATGCTGCTGCTTTACTACAGCGCCCAGATCTGGCTGAACCAGCTGACCGAATGGCAGGGCTGGTCGCAGATCGACATCAATCCCTTCGTTGCCGCCGTGATGACGCTTGGCTTCATCTACGGTGCTTACTTCACCGAGACGCTGCGCGGTGCCTTCCTGTCCGTACCCAAGGGGCAGCTCGAAGCAGCCTACGCTTACGGGATGACCCGCTGGCAGGTGTTCCACCGTGTCCTGTTCCCGCAGATGATGCGCTTTGCGCTGCCGGGCATTTCCAATAACTGGCAGGTACTGGTCAAGAGTGCGGGCCTGGTGTCCCTGCTGGGGCTCAACGACATGGTCCAGGCGGCCAAGCAGGCTGGCAATGCGACTTATCAGCAGTTCTTCTTCTATGGCGTGGTCGCCTTCCTGTTCCTGTTTTTTACAACGATTTCGAATGTGTTCCTGCACCGGCTGGAACGTCGCTATTCGACGGGTGTGAGGGCGGCTGAACTATGATCGAGCTTCTTCAAGAATACTGGCGCCAGTACCTGTTCACGGACGGGTTCCACACGACTGGCCTGGCGATGACGCTGTGGCTGCTGGTGATCTCCTGTCTGGTTGGCTTCTTCATGGCGATTCCGCTCGCCGTGGCGCGGATGTCCAAGAACATCGTGGTGTCGAAGCTGGTGTGGGCCTACACCTACTTCTTCCGCGGCACGCCGCTGTTCGTGCAGCTGCTGCTGATTTACAGCGGCCTGGGCAGCATCCATTTCATCCGCGAGTCGGAGCCGCTGTGGGTGTTTTTCCGAGAAGGGCTGAACTGCACCATCGTGGCGTTCGCGCTGAACACCTGCGCCTACACCACCGAGATCTTTGCCGGCGCCATCAAGGCGACCGCCTATGGCGAGATCGAGGCGGCCCGCGCCTACGGCATGTCGAAGTTCACCATGTATCGCCGCATCATCCTGCCGAGCGCGCTGCGCCGTGCGCTGCCGGCGTATAGCAACGAAGTGATCTTCATGCTGCACGCGACCTCGGTGGCCTTTACCGCCACAGTGCCCGACCTGCTGAAAATCGCGGTGGACGTGAACTCTGCCACCTTCCGCACCTTCGAAGCCTACGGCATCGCCGCCATGCTGTACCTGTCGGTGACCTTCACCCTGGTGGGCCTGTTCCGCCTGGCCGAACGCCGCTGGCTGGCCTACCTGCAACCGCGAAAGGCCTGATGATGCGTGAACAGCGTCGTCCCCTGATTTCGCCGTCGCTGGGGACCCAGCGTGAGTTGACCAGCTACCACTTCGGTACGCCGCGCGCAGAAGCCGGACAGGGCGAAAAGATCTATATCCAGGCGTCGCTGCATGCGGATGAACTGCCGGGCATGTTGACCGCCTGGCACCTGAAGCGCCGCCTGCTGGCGCTGGAGGCCGAAGGCCGTCTGCAGAGCGAAATCGTGCTGGTACCGGTTGCCAACCCGATTGGCCTGAACCAGCATGTCAATGGCAGTCACCTGGGACGGTTCGAACTGGCTTCCAGCGAGAACTTCAACCGCAACTACCTCGACTTCGCGCCGCTGATCGCAGACGAACTGGCCATGCGGCTCACCGACGATGCCGAGCGCAACAAGCAGCTCATCCGCGCCGCCATGGAGCGTGCACTGGCCGCCCAGCAGCCGGAAACCGAGCTTGGCTCGCTGCGTCACGCCATCATGTCGCACGCCTTCGACGCCGACGTGGTGCTGGACCTGCACTGCGACTGGGAAGCGGTGATGCATCTCTACACCGGCACGCCGCTGTGGCCGGAGGTCGAGCCGCTGGCCCGCTACCTGGGCTCGCATGCCTCGCTGCTGGCGACTGAGTCGGGCGGAGAGCCGTTCGACGAGGCCAGCAGCCAAACCTGGTGGAAGTTGGTCGAGCGCTTCGGCGATCGCCATCCGATTCCCTACTGCTGTATCTCCGTCACCGTGGAGCTGCGCAGCCAGCACGAGGTGTCGCATGAACTGGCCGAGCACGATGCCGACGCGATCATCCAGTTCCTGATCCATCGCGGTGCCATTGCCGGGACCCCCGCACCGATGCCGGGCTTGCCGCATCCCGCCACGCCGCTAGCCGGCAGCGAGCCGGTCAAGACCCCGGTCTCTGGTGTGCTGGTGCACCGGGTACCGTTGGGCGCGGTGGTCAATGCAGGCGATCTGGTGGCCGAGGTGATCAACCCCTGGACGGACGAGGTCACGGCACTGCATGCGCAGAACGGTGGCGTGGTCTATGCGCGCCACTATCTGCGGTTCGTCACCGCCGGCATGTCGGTCCTGAGGGTGGCGGGCGCCAAGGCGTTCAGAAGCGGCTATTTGCTGTCGGCCTGACCGGCAGAACAAGACTACGCGTCCTTTCGAAAAGGAAGAGCGCAAAGCATTGCAAACAACAGCGGTCGGCTCGTCGAATTGACGGGCTTTGCCCGCGATTCGACGAAATGGGTGGGTTTCGAAAGAGTGTTTGCTTTCGGAGGCCATTCGCAGGAGACAAGACAGATGGACACGTCTACGCTTACCGAAAAGAATCTGGCCGTGCCGCGCGAAACGGGCAAAGAGGATAACAAGATGTACAAGCTCACCGTTGAAGACCTGCACAAGAAGTACGGCGACCATGAGGTGCTGAAGGGCGTGTCGCTCCAAGCCAAGGCGGGGGACGTGATCGCGATGATCGGTTCGTCCGGTTCCGGCAAGAGCACCTTCCTGCGCTGCATCAACTTCCTGGAGCAGCCGAACGCCGGCAAGATCACGCTGAGCAACGAAGAAATCCGCATGGCCACCGACAGCAAGGGTCGGCTGCGGGTGGCAGACCAGAAGCAGTTGCAACGCATGCGCACCAAACTGTCGATGGTGTTCCAGCACTTCAATCTGTGGTCGCACATGACCGTGCTGGAAAATGTGATCGAAGCCCCGGTGCATGTACTGGGCCTATCCAAGGAAGATGCGACCGCCCGTGCGGTGAAGTACCTGGAAAAGGTCGGCCTGGACAAGCGCGCCCAGGAAAAATACCCGGCTCACCTGTCCGGCGGCCAGCAGCAGCGTGTGGCGATCGCCCGTGCGTTGGCGATGGAACCGGAAGTCATGCTGTTCGACGAACCGACCTCCGCACTGGACCCGGAACTGGTCGGTGAAGTGCTGCAGGTGATGAAGACGCTGGCCGAGGAAGGCCGCACCATGATCGTGGTGACCCACGAAATGGGCTTTGCGCGGAACGTGGCCAACCACGTGATCTTCCTGCACCAGGGTCGCATCGAGGAAGAGGGGCACCCGAACGAGGTGTTCAACAACACCAAGAGCGAGCGGCTCAAGCAATTCTTGTCGGGCAGCCTGAAGTAAGTTTGCTCCGACCTGATCAGACCGTCTTGGGGGCGGCTGGCGTGCGGCAGGGACGAAGGTCTCTCGGTCACGCGGCCGCCCTTGGTCTGTCCGGACTACACTGACTAAATGCTTGGCGATCTCTCGTCTACCTCACCCGTTCGCATCGGCCTGCTGCTGCTGCCGCCATGCTCGGTGC
>CBIHQA010000208.1:0-6795 GCA_966211475.1 uncultured Neisseriales bacterium | reverse complement strand
AAGGCGTAGTCGATCTTCAACGTATCGACCGGGAAGCGCTTGAGATACGCCAGCGAGGAATATCCGGTACCGAAGTCGTCGATGGCCAGGTTCAGGCCGATGCTCTTCAAGCGGTAGAGCGTGGAGACCGTGTCCCGGGCGTGCTCCATCAGCACGCTCTCGGTGATCTCCAGCGTCAGATGCCTGGGATCGAGGCCGGTCTCGACCAGGATCTGTACCACCATGTCGACGAAGCCTTCACGCTGGAGTTGCTTGCCGGAGAGGTTGACCGCCATCCGCAGGTCCGGCACGCCTCCCTCAAGCCACGTCTTGGCCTGTATGCAAGCGGTACGTAGCACCCATTCGCCGATGCCGATGATCAGGCCGGTCTCTTCCGCCAGCGGGATGAACTCGGCCGGCGACACCAGGCCGCGCGCTGGGTGCATCCAGCGGACCAGCGCTTCCATGCCGATGATTCGGCCGCTGACGGTCTCTGCCTCTGGTTGGTAATAGACGATTAGCTCGTCTCGCTCCAAAGCACGGCGCAGCGCGCTTTCCATCCGCAGATGTTCGGACACCGAGGTGTCCATTCCCCGCTCGAAGAACTGGAAGCCGCGATTGCCCTTCTTGGCCTTGTACATCGCGGTATCGGCATGCCGCAGCAAGGTGCTGACGTCGCCACCGTCCGCGGGATACAGCGAGATCCCCACGCTGGTGGCAATGAAAATATCGTGTCCTTCAATCTCGAACGGCTCGGACAGTGCCCGGCCGATCTTCTGGGCCGCGGTTGCCGCCACCGTCTGGTTAGGCAACTCATCCAGCAGCACCGTGAACTCGTCACCGCCCAGCCGTGCCACGCAGTCGCCCTGCCGAACGCATTGCTTGATGCGCTGGGCAACGGATCTCAGCAGGCGATCGCCGATCTCGTGCCCCAGGGTGTCGTTGACGAACTTGAACCGGTCCAGGTCCAGGAACAGCACCGCAAGGCCCTGCCCTGCGGCTTCGGCACGGGCGATCGCACGATCCAGTTGCTCGGTGAACTGCACGCGGTTCGGCAGCCCGGTCAGGGCGTCGTTGAAGGCCAAATGGCGAACATGGCGCTCCGCTCGCGTGGCCTCGACGATGCGCTTCACCCGCTGGTGCACCACCGACAAATGAATCGGCTTGGGGATATAGTCGCTTGCGCCAACGGCAAAGGCCCGCTCGATCGATTCGGCATCCTCCAGCGCGGTAATCATCAGCACCGGAATACCCTGCCCGCGCGGATGGGTCTGCAGCAACGAGCACGCGGTAAAGCCATCCATCACCGGCATCACCGCATCCATCAGCACCACGTCGGGCGAAATCCGTTCGATGGCCGACAGAGCCTGTGCGCCGTCCGCCGCCTCCTCCACCTGGAAGCCACCGCGCTTCAGGGCATGGCTGAGCGCCTGCCGGGTGCTGCGGTCATCATCCACCACCAGCACCAGGGCGCCTTCGTCGACAGCACTCCAGGGCTCGACGGGGTCGCGTCGCAATTCGGCCAGAAGGATGGGTTCAACCCCCGCGTACTCGTCGCGCAGCCGTTGCAACAGCATCGTCATGCCGCTCAAGTCCCCGGCATGCGCGAGGCTTTCGATATCTTTGGCAATCAACGCCAGGCCATTGGCCCCCAGCGTGCTGCCCGCGCCTTTGATCGAATGGGCAGTGCGCCAGATGCGATCGGCAGAGCCTTCGGCTAGCGCTTCTTCCAGCGTCGTCAGGTAGCCCGGCATGTCTTCCAGGAAGGGCTGGATAGCCTGATCGAGGGTATCCCCCAGCGCTTCGCGCAGCTTGGCCAGCACCGCCCGTTCCAGCGGCCCGTCGGAAGGCAACGCAGCGGTAGGTACGTCTACGACCGCGGCCGCCCTAGCGGGCCGCATAGTGCGCCAGCGGGCAATCTTGGCACGCACGTTCCCCAGCGTCAGCGGCTTGGGAAGGTGGTCGTCCATGCCGGCGTCGAGGCATCGATCGATATCGCCCGGCTGCACGTTGGCCGTCATGGCGATAACGGGCACGCGGCTATTCGAACCCTGCTCCAGCTTGCGGATGGCCGTCGCTGCCTCGTACCCGTCCATCTCCGGCATATTGCAGTCCATCAGGATCAGGTCCCAGGGCTGCTGATGGAAGGCCTGCAAGGCTTCGCGACCATTGCCGGCCAGTCGAACCTGGTAGCCGAGCATGGACAGCATGCCCTGCACCACCGTCTGGTTGGTCCGGTTGTCTTCCACCACCAGGATCTGGCAATCCTCCACGGCCGGGTCCAGATGGTCACCGTGCGCCATCAGGCCACTGCCGTCATCGGCATATCGCCGGTCGAGGCAGGCCAGCAGGCGCTCCATGCGCAGCGGCTTGGCCAGCCAGCCAGCCAGGCCGGCCGTGGATGCCCGCCGCTCATGCACCGGACGCCCCATGCCGATCAGCCTCGGCTGCATGGTAATGGCCGCACGACGGATCGTGACGGGCAGCTCCCCGCCCCCCGCCGCGGTGAAACGGGCGTCCATCAACACGGTGCTGAATGGCGCTCCTTGCTGGGTAAGCAGGACGTCCATTGCCTCCTCGGCGGACGACAAGGTCCGGCAGACAAAGCCCCAACTACGTAGGGATTGCTCCAGGAAGCGCCGCACGATATCGCTCTCGTCCACCACCAGCACGGCCTGACCGGACCCGATCGGCTCCTGCTGCATTGCCAGCACGCCGCCGACCATGGCGGACTCCAGCGTCACCGTGAACCAGAACCGGCTACCCTTGCCCGGCACGCTGTCGACGCCGACCTCGCCCCCCATCAACGCCACCAGTTGCTTGCAGATGGCCAAGCCGAGGCCGGAGCCGCCATATCGACGTGTCGTCGACGGATCGGCCTGCGAGAAGGAGTCGAAGATGGCGCGCTGCACCTCGGGTTCGATCCCGATGCCGCTATCCGCCACCTCGAAGCGCAAGCACCACTGCTCGCGAGATACCGATTCAGCCGTTACCCGGATGGCGACCTCGCCCGATTCGGTGAATTTGATGGCGTTGCCGACCAGATTGACCAACACCTGTTGCAGGCAGCGCGGATCGCCCCACAGCTTGCGCGGCATGGAGGGCGCAACCAGGTAGCCGAGGTCCAGAGCCTTCTGGTTAGCCGAGGAACTCGTGAGTTCGACCACATCCTCGATCAGCTGCACGATGCTGAACTCGGTTCGGTCGAGCTCCAGCTTACCGGCTTCGAGCTTGGAAAAGTCCAGGATGTTGTTGACGAGGTCCAGCAGGTATTGCGCAGAATCCCAGGCCAGCTCCACATACCGGCGCGGCTCGGGCGGCAGGCGAGTCGCCATTAGGATATCCAGCGTGCCGATCACGCCGTTGAGCGGCGTGCGCACCTCGTGACTGACGGTGGCCGCGAACTCTGCCTTTAGGCGCCCGAAGTGCATTGCCTCGTCGCGTGCACGTAGCAGGTCCTGCTCGCGCTCTTCCAGCACGGTGATCATGCTATTGAACGCATAGGCCATGTCGGCGATGTCGCGCGGCCCTTCCACGTCGGCGCGCACATTAATCTCGCCGCATTCGGCGCGGGCCATGCTGCTGGACAGGTGCGAAAGCGGCTGCATCAACCGGCGCGTCAATACGCGAATCGCGACCAGGAACAGAAAGGCCAGGAAGAACAAGATGCCGAAATTGACCGCGAATACATTGGTCATCGTCCGTTTCATCGTGGCTTTGCTTTGCACGATACGAACGTAACCCAGCAATTGCTTTTGCGACGCCTCGGGGTAAGCGCGCGTTCCCGTTACCCGGGTGAAGACGGGGGCGATAAAGCGCCAGGCATCGTCGGTTTCCGCTTCCAGGTAGGGCTTTGCGGTGGCCGGCAATACCGCACGGCCATAAGCGACAGGTGATTCGCCGGCTTTTGTACGGCGCAGCAGGACACGGCCTTCCGGCTGCCACAGTTCCACCTGGATGACGTCGGGGAAGGACAAGGAGACATCGACAGCTTCTATCGCGCTGTCTGCCGAGCTACGGAGCAGCGCCGACTCCACCTGGATGGCCAGGCTGGAGGCGATGCTCTCGCCCTGCTCGCGCAAGGTGGCGCGGATCTGGCGGCTGCCCTGCCAGGAACTCGCCAGCGAAGACAGCAAGGCAATCGCCAGCACGCCCACCGTGAGCATGAGACTGAGCTGCCGCTGAAAGGTGGATTTACTCAGGCGTTCGACAAGCCGTTTCATGACCGACCTGCCATGTCAGTCAGCATCGGGCGAGGATGGCACCGTCGTGCCAGGCTTCGTACGATGTCCGAATGGCAAACCTTCATTCGCCTGTTACCCCCAAATACTCTTATATGTGTTTGACCCGCTGATGGGCGGTAGCCCCCTGGACAGGGTCCCGCGTCGCCTCTCCTCGTCGCTCGGGAGGACAGCGCCAATTAGGAATCCGGAACGGCCCAACGGGCGAGAGTACCAGAAGTTATCGGAGTAGAACGGGATACGGCAAATAATTGGCATATATGCATTTAATATATGCCATTGAATTTAAATTGCGAATTGGCAAACGGATAATAAAGCCGGGAATAACGGGAATGAAGTCTTTCCGGCTCGGATATACGCGTAAATCCTTGTAAACCACCCAACTCGTTTTCAGCCAGCCAGAAAACAACAAGGGCGCCCGAAGGCGCCCTTGTCAGCAGGAATCGGAAAACCGATTACTTGCTGGCAGCCTTTTCGGCCTTCTTGGCGTGCTTCTTGGCAGCCTTCTTCACAGCCTTCTTGGCCGGAGCGGAAGCGGACTTCTCGGCAGCCGGCTTGGCTTCCGGCTTCTTGGCGTCAGCAGCGTAGGCGCCGGTAGCGACGAAAGCGGTGGCGATCAGAGCGGTCAGCAGCTTGTTCATGATTTTTCCTCTAGCTAGAAAAAAGTGGGTTGGACAGGTTCATCGACCAAATGCCTGACGAACATGGCCAATAACGGGGGATCAGAAAGGCGGTTGACACAAATTGACGAAAAATTTTGTGCACCGCGTTTTTTATTCAGCCGATTGGCGATCGGCACTCAGCGTACGGAGGAAATCGGTGGCGATATCCGGGTCGCGGCTGCGCCGCATGGGCGGCAGGCTGCGCCAGATACGCTTGCCGTAGGGCTTGTCGATCAGGCGCGGGTCGCAGATGGCCAGCACACCGCGGTCGCGCTCCGTACGGATTAGGCGCCCGGCACCCTGCTTCAGCGCGATCACTGCATGGGGAAGCTGATAGGTGATGAACGGGTTCAGCCCCTTTTTCTGCAGATGTTCGATGCGCGCGGCGAGCACCGGATCATCCGGCGCCGCGAACGGCAGCCGGTCGATCACCACCAGTTGTAGCGCGTCGCCCGGCACGTCGACCCCTTCCCAGAAGCTCTGACTGGCAACCAGGATGGCGTTGCCGACGGTGCGGAAACGCTCCAGCAACTCGGTACGCGATGCCTCGCCCTGCAGCAGCAAGGGCAGGTCCATGCCGGATTGGACGAGCCGGTCGGCTAGTAGGCTGTGTGCCTCGCGCATTGCCCGCAGGCTGGTGAACAACAGGAAGGCCCGACCACCACTGGCCCGCAGAAGTGGCCAGGCCGCATCGACCACGGACCGGGTATAGCTGGGTGAATTCGGGTCCGGCATATTGGGCGGCGCATACAGCAGCGCCTGCCGGCCGTAGTCGAATGGGCTGTTCCAGGTACGGCATTCGGCGTCGTATAGGCCGAGCTCGTTGCAATAGTGGGTAAAGTCCCCGCCGACCGACAGGGTGGCGGAGGCGAAGATCCAGCTTCGGGCGCCGCCCTTCACTTGGCGGGCGAAGATGTGCGCCACCGACAGCGGGGTACGGTGGAGCTGGAATCCGTATTGGGAGACCTCCAGCCAGCGCACCGAATCGTCGCCGTCCAGGCCACGCCAGGCATCCAGTTCCACCTTCAGCGCGTGAGCCCGTTCGCTGCAGCGCTTGATCTCTTCGGCCCGGACCTGCTGGGACTCCAGGTGCAGGCATAGTTCGGTCAGAGCGGCCTGCAAGGCGTCGAGCGCCGGGGGGACGGCGTCGATGGCCAACGCATCGGAGGCCGGCATGCGGGCGGATTCCTGTCGGAAGGCCAGCCGGGTGTCCCGCACGGCCTTTTCCAACGCTTCACCCGCTTCTGGCAGCGGTCGATAGTCCCGTGCATGAATCAGGCCTTCGGCACGGCTATCGCGCGCGACCTCCAGCAACTGACTGGAGCTGACCGTTTCGCCAAAGAACAGACTGGCCACGTCGGGCAACTGGTGGGCTTCGTCGAAGATCACCGTGTTGCACGCAGGCAGCAGCTCCGCGACCCCTTCGTCACGTAGCGCCACGTCGGCAAAGAACAAGTGGTGGTTCACCACCACCACATCTGCCTGCATCGCCTCGCGCCGGGCTCTCAGCACAAAGCAATCCTCATAGTGGGCGCACTCCTGGCCCAGGCAGTTGTCGCGGGTGGAAGTAACCTGAGACCAGATCGGCGCCGTTTCCGGCACCACGCCGCATTCGCTTTTGTCGCCGTTCTGGCTGATTTCGGCGAAACGGACGATCTTGGGTAGCTGCGCCGCTTCTTCGCGGCTCAGGAAGCGCCCCTGCTCGGCGGCACGTCCCAGATGGTAGTGGCAGACGTAGTTGGCACGCCCTTTCAGCAGGGCGATGCGCACCGGCAACTTCAGCGCAGCCCGGACCATGGGCAAGTCGCGCTGGAAGAGCTGGTCTTGCAGGGTCTTCGTGCCGGTCGAGACGATGACCTTGCCGCCGGACAGCAAGGCCGGTACCAGATAGGCCAGGGTCTTGCCGGTCCCCG
>CBIHQA010000207.1:0-6865 GCA_966211475.1 uncultured Neisseriales bacterium | reverse complement strand
CGATGTCACGAGTCACACTGAGCCGATACCTGATCGAACAGACCCGCACCCAGGGCACGCCAGCCGAGCTGCGCTTCCTGGTGGAAGTGGTGGCGCGGGCCTGCAAGGCGATCAGCCACGCAGTGTCCAAGGGGGCGCTGGGCGGTGTGCTCGGCAACGCCGGCACGGATAACGTGCAGGGCGAGGCGCAGAAGAAGCTGGACGTGATCTCCAACGAAATCCTGCTGGAAGCCAATGAATGGGGCGGCCACCTGGCGGCGATGGCGTCCGAAGAGATGGAAATCCCCTACCAGATTCCGGGCCAATATCCGAAGGGCGCCTACCTGCTGCTGTTCGACCCGCTCGACGGGTCGTCGAACATCGACGTCAACGTATCGGTGGGCACCATCTTCTCGGTGCTGCGCGCGCCGGAAGGCGACGGCGAGCCGCACGACAATGCCTTTCTGCAAGCTGGCACCAGCCAGGTGGCGGCCGGCTATGCAATCTACGGTCCGCAAACCATGCTGGTGCTGACGCTGGGCAACGGCGTGAAGGGCTTTACGCTGGACCGCGAGCTCGGCTCCTTTGTGCTGACGCACGACGATATCCGCGTGCCGGAAGCCACCAAGGAATTCGCCATCAACATGTCCAATGAACGCCACTGGGAAGCGCCGGTGAAGCGCTACGTGACCGAGCTGCTGGCCGGCAAGACTGGCCCGCTGGGCAAGGATTACAACATGCGCTGGATTGCCTCGATGGTGGCAGACGTGCATCGCATCCTGACCCGTGGCGGCATCTTCATGTATCCGCGTGACGCCCGCGAGCCGGAAAAGCCGGGCAAGCTGCGGCTGATGTACGAGGCCAACCCGATGAGCTTCATCATCGAGCAGGCCGGCGGCGCAGCAACCAATGGCAGCCAGCGGATCATGGAAATCGAACCGGCCGGCCTGCACGAGCGGGTGGCGGTGTTCCTGGGGTCGAAGGAAGAAGTGGAGCGGATCACCCGCTACCATCAGGCCTGAGCGCGTCAGCCCAAAGGGTATTACAGCCTAGCTGGCAAATAACAAAGGGGCGGTCTGACCGCCCCTTTGTTATTTCACGCCTGATCGCTTTGAGCGTCAGTCCTGCACCAATCCCATATGGGGCTCCAGCAGACCCAGCAAATCCAGCGGAGATGCAATCCGCAGATCCGCGCCCCACTGGTCGGGCAGATCGTCTTCTGCGATGTAGCCATAGTCGGCGAGCACCGTCGTCATCCCAACCGCTTTGCCGGCCTGGATATCCCGCTCGGCATCGCCCACGTACCAGCAATCCGTGGTTGCCACACCCATCAGTTCGGCCGCATGGCGCATCGGACGCGGATCCGGCTTCGGCACCCCGACCGTATCGCCGCTGACCACCACGTCCGGCGGCATCGGCAACCCCAGCATTGGCACCAGCCGATCGGTGAAACGCATTGGCTTGTTGGTGACGATGCCCCACTTCAGACCCTGTGCCGACAACGCAGTGATCAGCTCCACCACGCCAGGAAACAGCCGCGTCTCCCCACAGAAATGGTGCTCGTAATAGTCGAGGAAGCGTTGCCGCAGCGCCTCGAAACGCGAGTCTTCACGTTCGACGCCCAAGCCGAGACGGATCAAACCGCGCGCGCCATGGCTGGCAATGGGGCGGATACGGGCGTAATCCACCGGTGGCAAACTCTCGTCGGCCATCAGGCGATTGAGAGCGGCACCAAGGTCCGCGGCGGTATCCGCCAGGGTACCGTCGAGGTCGAACAGGATGGCATGAGGCATCGGGTACATTCCGGAAGCGCCGTAGGCGCCGTCTTGGCCGTTCTGAAAAGTCTCAGTCTGCTCAGAGCGGCTTGCGGCAGGCGAGCAGGTAATTGACGGAAGGATCGTCGTTCAGCGAGTAGGTCTGGCTGAGCGGATGGTAAGCCATTCCCTTCAGCTCCACCACCTCCAGCCCCGCCTGGCGGGCCCAACGGGCGAGCTCGCTCGGCTTGAGAAAGCGGCCGTAGTCGTGGGTGCCGCGCGGCAGCAGGCCCAGCAGGTATTCGGCACCCACCACAGCCATCAGATAGGACTTGGGGTTGCGGTTCAGCGTCGAAAAACAGAGCAGCCCGCCCGGTTTGGCAAGGCGAGCGCAACTGTCGATGACGCTTTGCGGATCGGGCACGTGCTCCAGCATTTCCATGCAGGCGACCACGTCGTGGCTATCCGGCTGCTCCGTGGCCAGCTCCTCCACAGGCACTTGCTGGTAGTCGACCTGCAGGCCGCTTTCGAACAGGTGCAGACGCGCCACCTTGAGCGACTTTTCCGCGAGGTCGATTCCCGTCACGGTGGCGCCACGCGCCGCCAGGCCCTCGCTGAGAATACCGCCGCCACAGCCGACGTCCACCACGACCTTACCGGCCAGCCCGCCCGCGTGACGGGCGATGAAATCCAGTCGCAGCGGATTGATGTCGTGCAGCGGCTTGAATTCACTGTGCTTGTCCCACCATTTGTGGGCCAGCTTGCCGAACTTGTCGATCTCGGCGGCGTCGACGTTGACGGTCGTCATCGGTGCACTCCGCTTCAGCGTTGAGCCAGCTTGGCACGCCAGCCGGCGGCCTTGGCCTTCAGTTCGCTCACGTCAACCGTCGTCAGCCGGCGATCATCCAGTACCCGCTCGCCACCGATCCAGACGTCAGACACATGCTCGCGGCCGGCCACATAGACCAGTTGAGAGACCGGGTCGAAGACCGGCTGGCATTCGATGTCGGACAGGTCCACCGCGGTCAGGTCCGCCAGCTTGCCCACTTCGATCGACCCCAGGTCATCTTCGCGGCCCAGCGCACGGGCGCCGCAGATGGTCGCCATTTCGAGCGCCTTGTGCGCCGGCACGGTCACCGGGTTCAGGGTTGCCGCCTTGGCGAGCATCGCCGCGGCGCGCATTTCGGTGAACATGTCGAGCCGGTTGTTAGAAGCGGCGCCATCGGTGCCGAGGCCAACGTTCACGCCAAACTCGTGCAGCGTAGACACCGGGCAAATGCCGGAGGCGAGCTTCATGTTCGACGACGGATTGTGGGCAATGTGAACGCCCCGCTCCGCCAGCTGTGCCATCTCGTCTTCGGTCAGGTGGACCATGTGTACGGCGATCAGGCGCGGCGACAGCAGGCCGAGGCGGGCCAACCGCTCCAGCGGACGTACACCGTGCTCTTGGATGCTGCCGTCGATCTCGGCCTGGGTTTCGTGGATATGGCAGTGAATCTGTAGGTCCATCTGGTCGGCGAGCCCCGCCATCCGCTCAAAAGTGCGGTTGGAGATGGTGTACGGCGCGTGCGGGGCGATGGTGAATTGCAGCAGCGACTCGCCACCGAAACGGTTATAGGCGTCAAGACCCTTCGCGATGTAGTCGTCTGCATCGGACGCATATTGGGTCGGGAACTCGATCACATTGACGCTGACTGCGGCCCGGATGCGCGCATCGAGGCAAGCCTTCGCAGTGGGCGCCGGGAAGAAGTACATGTCGTTGAGGCAGGTAACGCCGCTCTTGATCGCTTCCGCCGCCGCCAGCAGCGTGCCGTCGTAGACGAACTGCTCGCCGACGTGCTTCTTCTCAGCCGGCCAGATGTGGTCGTTCAGCCAGGTCATCAGCGCCAGGTCATCGGCGAAACCACGCAGCAGGCTCATCGCCGAGTGGGTGTGCAGGTTGATAAGGCCCGGCATCAGCGCATGATCCGGCAGGCGGACATGTTCCTTGACCGAAAATAGCCGCTCCGCCTCACTGGTGGGCAGGATCGCGACGATACAGCCCTTGGTGATGGCGACTGAGTGATGCTCCAGCACCGACTGGGCGTGATCGACGGTCACCACCCAACGGGCGGAGATGAGGGTATCGGCTTGATGGGGCAGCATGATGGATTCCCGATAAGAATGGGTTCGAAACCGGGCTAGGACCGCAAAGAGCGCGCGGTTTCGAAGCGATTCTCGAAAACGAACGCCCCGCCAACTTCAGCGGGGCATTTCCGGCACACGGTCATTCTACCGCAGTCCTATCACGCGAGCTGCGCAAAGCCCCACTTCAGAAATCCAGTTTTTGTTTGACCGCCGTCTGCCAAGTATCCGCATTGCTACCGACTTCAGTGATCAGGCTCTGCTGGACCACATCCAGCTTTGAGCGCTTCCAGCTCAATTCCCCCCAAGACGAGACCTCGGTGGGGCGTTGAGGCAAGGTCTCCAAGCTTGCCGAGTAGATCAAGTTCAGCGCATCCGTGTTGTGAGTAAGATGGCGAAAGCGCGACACCACCAACAGCGGCACTGGTATCTTGTGTTCGCGTAGGAACAAGGCTTCCGCCTTGTCCATCTCGACATTACCCTGGCCATCCCCAATCACGTCGAGATACAGTAGGCCGCAATCCTGCGCTTGATTCCTGGCAGACACGATCTTTTGCTCGTAGTGATACTCACCAAGTTCAATTTTTCCGCAGTAGGACGGCGGGTCGTACCAGCCATTTCCCTGGCGAGGATTCAATTGGCCGGAGATCATCAGCCGTCCCTGCACCTGGCTGCTCGTAGCGTCCAGTCGATACAGCACCAGCGAACCCCAGGCCCCAGTCGAGTACGCGAGGCCGCCAGTATCGTAGCTTGTGCTAGTCACTTCCGCTCGGCTCGCCGCGATCATCCATTCGCCCTCAGGCAGTGGAATCTGCTTGTTCCCGAAGGGCAAGACACCCGTCAGCGTCTTGCCGGCAGGCAGCTTGGCCCTGACTTCCTCAACAAGGTCAAATGGGGTGGAGAACAGGCCCGCTTGCGCAAACGCAGATAGCCCAACAAAGCTGCCCACGATCAAACGAAAAGCGAAGTGACGCATGAACAACTCCCTGATTAGCTGATTTGATGCGTTTTTTATGGTTACCGGGCCATCTTGACCGATCGGAAAGGCCCGCATGATCTTAGCATCACGACCACGCGCACAGCATAACAAAAGGGGCGGAAACCGCCCCTTTTGTCTCTCTGACAGGAGATCCCGCCAGGCGCTTACTCCGGCCGCATCTGCGGGAACAGGATCACGTCGCGGATCGACGGACTATCCGTCAGCAGCATCACCAGCCGGTCGATGCCGATGCCTTCGCCACCGGTCGGCGGCAAACCGTGCTCCAGCGCGCGGATGTAGTCGGCGTCGAAGTGCATCGCTTCGTCGTCACCAGCATCCTTGGCGCGGACCTGGGCCATGAAGCGCTCGGCCTGGTCTTCCGGGTCGTTCAGCTCGGAGAAGCCGTTGGCCAGTTCACGGCCGACCACGAACAGTTCGAAGCGGTCGGTCAGGCGCGCGTCACCGTCCTTGGCACGGGCGAGCGGCGAGACTTCAGCCGGGTAGTCGATGATGAAGGTCGGCTCCCACAGCAGTGCCTCGGTGGTTTCCTCGAACAGGCTCAGTTGCAGGCCGCCAATGCCGTCGGTCAGCACCGGCTTGCCACCGACGCGGGCGATTTCTTCCTTGAGGAAGGCCCGGTCGTTCAGCTGCTCCACCGTGTAGTGCGGGTGGTAGTGGCGGATCGCTTCCACGATGGTCAGGCGGGCGAACGGCTTGGACAGGTCGACCGGTTTGCCCTGGTACTGGATGTGCGTGGTGCCGATGGTCTGGCGCGCCACGGTGCGGATCAGCTCTTCCGTCAGGTCCATCATGTACTTGTAGTCACGATAGGCCTCGTAAAACTCCATCATGGTGAACTCGGGGTTGTGGCGGGTGCTCATCCCCTCGTTGCGGAAGTTGCGGTTGATCTCGAACACCTTCTCCAGGCCGCCGACCACCAGACGCTTCAGGTACAGCTCCGGCGCGATGCGCAGATAGAGCGGCATGTCGAGCGCGTTGTGGTGGGTGGTAAAGGGCTTGGCATTGGCGCCCCCGGGGATGGGGTGCATCATCGGGGTTTCGACTTCCAGGTAGCCACGACCGGTCATGAACTCGCGGATGGACTGGATGATGCGGGAACGCAGCACGAAGGTACGCTGGGCCACTTCGCTGGTCATCAGGTCGAGGTAGCGCTGACGGTACTTCTGCTCGGTATCGGTCAGGCCGTGGTGCTTGTCCGGCATCGGGCGCAGCGCCTTGGTCAGCAGGCGCAGTTCGGTGACCTTGATCGACAGCTCGCCGGTACGGGTCTTGAACAGCGCGCCCTTGGCACCGAGGATGTCGCCCAGGTCCCAGTGCTTGAAGGCTTCCAGCTTGTCGACGCCCACGCCATCCACCGACACGAACAGCTGGATTTGGCCACTGGTGTCCTGAATGGTGGCGAAAGCGGCCTTGCCCATCACCCGCTTAAGCATCATGCGGCCGGCGACCGACACCTCGATCAGCGAGGACTCCAGCTCTTCGTTGGTTTTCTCGTCGTAAGCGGCATGCAGCTGGCCGGCATGGTGAGTGCGGTCGAAATCGTTCGGGAAGGCGATGCCTTCCTCGCGCAGGGCGGCCAGCTTCTGGCGGCGTTCGGCGATGATCTGGTTGTCGTTCAGCGCCGGGGACGGGGTATCGTTCATTCTTCTGTCCAATTCAAGCTATCGCAATCGGTGCGCCCCTCAAGGCAAAGGAACCTTATCTGGAAGATTCCCCTGTCGCACCGGGCTCCTGTTATCGGAGCCGGGTCATTTCAATACATGTTTGAGGAAAAAGACCACGCCGGCACAGATCATGAGAACACCGACCAGTTGTGCCGAGAATCCGGTAATAGGCAAGCTCAACTGAAACCCTGAGCCATCTCCCCGCTCATCTCCTCGCGCCGTTCTGGAAGACCGGAACATCCTCCAGGAGAACTCCACCTCTCGGCGCGCAATCGCGCGAAAACCGGCAAGCACGAGAATGATGCTGAAGATTAGGGCAATGAACGTCGCCACCTGTTACACGC
>CBIHQA010000206.1:0-6878 GCA_966211475.1 uncultured Neisseriales bacterium | reverse complement strand
GCTCGAACCAGCGACCTGCGGATTAACAGTCCGTCGCTCTACCGACTGAGCTATCAGGGAACAAGAGAGGCCGAATCATACTGAGCGTCTGCCCGGCGGTCAAGACCTCGGGCAGCATTTGCCGCAACTGCCGTTGCAAATCCCCCAGGGCTCCAACGCACCGGGATGCTGAACAGGCAATCGTCATGACGCATTTCATGCATCGGCACGTCGGCGGACAAGTTACGCCAATTTCCCTCCAAGGCGCCTGGGCACCAGCAAAATCCAGCCGCCAAGCCAGCTCGGCCTTGGTCCAGCCTGACCGGAAGAACAGGTGCAGCCTGGCTCGACCACAGCGAATACTCCCACCGGTCAACGCACCTGTCATTAAGCAATCACAAAGGCATATATAATCGCAATATAAAACCTAAAACCAAAAGGGAGTATGTCAGACACCCCGGTAGCCACGATTACCGTAAAGAAGAGAGACATGGAACTCTTGAACGATAAAACCCTGTTGGCCGGTCGTCAGGTCGAACAGTTGACGCATGAGAACCTGAAAACGGCATTGCGTTGGGCCACCGAGCTATGCCTTGTTCAGAACCCCAGCCGCCTCGTCAGCATCTGCAGGGCGCTGCATGACGAGCTTCCCATCACGGCCATGGCCTTCTTCCATGGCAGGCTGAACGCGCGACGCGAGGTCGAGCGGATCCAGCAAATCCACAACATCAGCTATCCGGAAAACTGGATTGCGCTTTACCGCCGGGAGACCTTTCTGCGCAGCGACCCGGTCCTGCAGAACGACCCGACAGACCGGCTGGCCAAGATATGGCCCACCCTGTTCACCGAGGCGCAGCAGCCCGAGCAGATACGCTTCGTTGAAATGGCAGCCGACTTCGGCCTGGCCCATGGCGTGACTTACAGCCACTATTCGCCGCGTGATGGCGAGGTGTGTCTGCTGTCCATCGCCGGTGCCCCCTCCCTGCTGGATGAAGACAATCTAGTCTTGCTCGATGTGCTGGCGCCCCATCTGCATCAAGCAGCCGTGCGGGTGAAGGAACCGGCGGCCGACGATTCCCCGGGCGGGCTCTCCACCCGGGAGCAGGACATCATGCGCTGGATGAAGCTTGGCAAAACCAACTGGGAGATCGCCATGATCCTGGGCATCTCCGAGCGCACCGCCAAGTTCCACGTCAGCAACATCATCCGCAAACTGGCCGCCAACAACCGGGCACATGCAATCGCCCTGGCCCTGAAACAGGAGGCCGTCGCCATCGCGAAGGCCAGCTGACGTCCTTCATCGGGCCGCCGACCCTCGGCGGCCCGATGACTGTTTCACCCCCCTGGCGCTCGGACCAGGACGCTCCCTCTCGACGTTGCCTCTGAACCGTTGTCTCCGGTGCGCTGCGACCTGCTCGCGGGTACAATGCGAATCATTGCAAACCGCATCGGCGTACCGCGCCGGGACAAGAAGATTCAGGCATGGCCATTACCTACAAGACTCCTGCAGACATCGAGAAAATGCGCGTCGCTGGCCGCCTGGCCTCCGAGGTGCTCGATTTCATCACGCCCTACGTCAAGCCCGGCGTCACCACCGAAGAGCTAGACCGCCTCTGCCACGAATACATGGTCAAGGAACAGGGCACCATCCCCGCCCCGCTCAACTACGCACCGGGCGGCCATATCCCTTACCCGAAGTCGATCTGCACCTCGGTGAACCACGTGGTTTGCCACGGCATCCCGGGCAAGAAGGTCCTCAAGAGCGGTGACGTCGTCAACCTCGACATCACGGTCATCAAGGACGGCTACCACGGCGACACCAGCCGCATGTTCTACGTGGGCGAACCGTCGGTCCTCGCCCGCCGGCTGTGCGAAATCACCTATGAATGCATGTGGCTGGGTATCCGCGAAATCAAGCCGGGTGCGCGACTGGGCGACATCGGCGCGGTCATCCAGAAGCATGCCGAAGGACACGGTTTCTCGGTGGTGCGCGAGTTTTGCGGCCACGGCATCGGCCAGCGCTTCCATGAAGAACCGCAGGTGCTGCACTACGGCAAAGCCGGGACGGGCGTGGAACTGAAGCCCGGCATGATCTTCACGGTGGAACCGATGATTAATGCTGGTCGGCGCGAAATCCGCGAGCTGGCGGATGGCTGGACCATCGTGACCAAGGATCACAGCCTGTCGGCCCAGTGGGAACATACTGTGCTGGTGACCGACAGCGGCTACGAGGTATTGACGGTATCGTCCGGTACGCCGGCCGCCCCCGCGCTCGCCGCCTGATCGCCGATGCCTGCCCCCTCCTCCGAGCTGGACCTGCCGGCGCTGCCCGTTCCCGCCTGGCGGGAACGCGTCAAGGCCGGCCGTACCGCACTGGCGGCCGACTATGCGGACACGCCGGATGCCGACCGGCTGCTGAGCGCTCACCGCACCTTCATGGACGCATTGCTGGCCGATGCGTGGCAGGAGTTCGGTTTTCCGGCGGATGCGCTGTTGTGTGCGGTAGGAGGATACGGGCGTGGGCAACTCTACCCCTACTCCGACATCGACCTGCTGATCGTTGTGCCGGCCGCGCCCTGCGATGTACCGGACCGCGCGGAAATGCAGCGGGTGGAGCGCTTCATCGGCTTCCTGTGGGACATCGGCCTGGAAGTCGGCCACAGCGTCCGCACGGTGGAGGAATGCGTCAACGAGGCGGAGCAGGACATCACCGTCCAGACCAGCGTTTCCGAGGCACGCTTGCTGTGCGGCGATGAGCCGCGCTTCCAGGCTTTCGAAACCGCGCAACGCAGCCACTTCAACGCCAAGGCCTTCTTCGAGGCCAAGCTGCTGGAACAGCAGCAGCGGCACACCCGCTTCTTCGGCGTCTCCAACAACCTGGAGCCCAACGTCAAGGAAAGCCCCGGCGGCCTGCGAGACCTGCATGTGCTGATCTGGGTCGCCCACGCCTGCGGGCTGGGCGATAGCTGGGAGGAGATGGCCAAACAGGGGCTGCTGTCCCCGCTGGAAGTGCGGCAGCTGCGCCGGGCGGAACGGGTGCTGCAAAATATCCGCATCGGGCTGCACTATGTCGCCAACCGGCGCGAAGATCGGCTGGTGTTCGATCTGCAGACGCAGCTCGCCCATCGCTTCGGCCTTGCCGACCAAGGGCGTCGCCGGGCTTCCGAACAGCTGATGCAGGCCTACTATCGGGCTGCGCGGACGGTCCGCCAGCTCAACCAGATGGTCATGCAGAACCTGAAGAGCCGGCTGTTCGCGGCGGAAACGGCGGAAAGCGTGCCGCTGAATGCCCGTTTCACCGTGGCCGAGAATCGTCTGTCGCTGTGTGACCCGGATCTGTTCCAGCGCGAGCCCGGGGCCATCTTCGAAGCCTTCTACTTGCTCCAGCTTCATCCCGAACTGCAGGGCATGAATTCGGACCTGCTGCGCGCGCTCTGGCATGCCCGCGGCCGCATCAATCACGAATTCCGGCGCGATCCGCTCAACCGCAAGCGCTTCATCGACATCATGTCCGCACCTCGCGGGCAGACCACCGTGTTACGCCAGATGAACCAGCTTGGTGTGCTGGGCCGCTACATTCCGGCCTTCGGCCGCATCGTCGGCCAGATGCAGCACGACCTGTTCCATGTCTACACGGTGGATGAACACATCCTGATGGTGGTTCGCAACCTGCGCCGCTTCGCCATCCCGGACTTCAGCCACGAATATCCGCTGTGCAGTCGCCTGATGTTGGACTTCGACAAGCCGGAACTGATGTACCTGGCCGGCTTGTTCCACGACATCGCCAAGGGCCGCGGCGGCGATCATTCCGCGCTCGGCAAGGTGGATGCGGGGCGCTTCTGTCGCCAGCACGACCTGTCGGAGGAAGACAGCGACCTGGTTGCCTGGCTGGTGGAACACCACCTGACCATGTCCCAGGTCGCGCAGAAGCAGGACATCAGCGACCCGGAAGTGGTGGAGAAATTCGCCCGCGTGGTGGAAAACGAGCGCCGGCTGACCGCGCTTTACCTGCTGACGGTGGCCGACATCCGTGGCACCAGCCCGAAGGTCTGGAACGGCTGGAAGGCGAAGCTGCTGGAGGACCTGTTCCACCTCACCCGTCGCCGGCTGGCCGATGCCGGTGTGGAGCCGAACTACGTGGAGGAGCGGCAGGCTGAAGCGCTGTCACTGGTCCGCCTGTATGCCATCGACGACACCCAGGCGCGCCGGCTGTGGGACCAGTTGGACACGGTGTATTTCCTGCGTCACGACCCGCAGGAGATCGCCTGGCACGCCCGAACGCTGTTCTTCCGCGTCGATACGCCGACGCCGGTGGTCAAGGTCCGGCTCGATGCCGCGGGCGAAGGCTTGCAGGTACTAATCTACATGCCTGACCAGCAAGACCTGTTCGCCCGGGTCTGCGCCCAATTCGAGAAGAGCCGCTTCAACATCGTCAGCGCCAAGATCTTCACGACGCGGCAAGGCTACGCGCTGGATACCTTCCGCGTGCTGCCGCCCGAGGATGCGGCGGATCACTATCGCGACCTGATCAACCTGCTGGAATACGACCTGACCCAGACACTGACCGAGGTGACGCCGATCCGGCCGCCCTCCCCCGGACGGATGTCGCGGGCGCTCAAGCACTTCCCGATCGAGCCGCAGGTCAACATCCGGCCGGACGATCGCGGCAACTATTACGTGATGAACCTGATCGCGGGTGACCGCCAAGGCCTGCTGTCCCGCGTGGCCGCCGTGCTGGCGAGCTACCGCGTCAGCGTGTTCTCCGCCAAGATCGCCACCCTGGGCGAGCGGGTCGAGGATACCTTCCTGATCAACGGCAGCGGCCTGTCCGATGCCAAGACCGTGGTCGCCCTGGAAAGCGACGTCCTGGAGATACTCCGCGCATGAGTCGCCGCTCCCGCAAGGCCGCCCCACCCCGGCGGAGTCATGTGCTGCGCAACCTGTTCCTGCTTATCCTGGCCACCATCGCCGGTCTGGCCGGCTGGTTCGCCTGGTATGCAACCCACCCGCTACCGGTCGGCCAGACGCCGACCAGCTTCACCCTGGAACCGGGCGGCAGCCTGCGGTCGATCGCACGGCAGCTGACAGACAGCCACGTGCTACCCGAGCCCTGGCGTTTCATCCTGCTGGCCAAGTTAATGGGGCAGTCACAGCGCATCCAGGCGGGCAGTTATGAATTAGTCACCGCGCCGACACCGCTGGATTTGCTCACCAAGCTCACCAATGGCGACGTCACCCAGGCCAGCCTGACTATCGTGGAAGGATGGAGTGTCCGCGATCTGCGTGCGGCCATCGCGCGCAACCCCGACCTGAAGCACGACACCCTGCAGCTGTCGGATGCCGAATTGCTGGCAGACCTGGGGCTGCAAGGCGGGCGGACCGAGGGGCTGTTCTTTCCGGATACTTATCACTTCCCGAAGGGCAGTTCCGAGCGCATCGTCTTCCAGCGCGCCGCCGAGCGGATGCGGGTGCAATTGGCCCGCGAATGGCCGCAGCGGGTTGAAGGCCTGCCGTACAAGGATCCGTACGAGGCGCTGATCATGGCGTCCATCGTGGAAAAGGAAACCGGCCAGAGCAAAGACCGGCCGATGATCGCCGCTGTGTTCGTCAACCGCCTGCGGAAAGGTATGCGCCTGCAGACCGACCCGAGCGTAATCTATGGCCTCGGTGACACCTTCGACGGCAACCTGACCAAGCAGCACCTGCTCACCGATACGCCGTACAACACTTACACCCGTACCGGTCTGCCACCGACGCCGATTGCCCTGCCCAGCCTGGCATCGCTGCGCGCCGCTCTGCACCCCGCAGCCAGCCCGGTACTGTACTTCGTGGCACGCGGGGATGGCAGCTCGCAGTTCTCGTCCACGCTGGCCGAGCACAACCAGGCGGTGAGCCGCTACCAGCGCAAGCAGTAGGTTTCCCATGGCCCGCTTGAGACTGTTCGGCGGCAACATGACGGCCCCACTGGACATCCCCTTGGACGGGCAGCCGGTACAGACGCTGACGGATTGGGTGCGCGGAGCCGGCGTTCCGCTCTATTGGCGGTGCGGGCACGGTACCTGCGGCGCCTGCGCTGTGCATCTGCAGTACCCGGCAGATACGTCACCTCGCTGGATTGTCCTGAGCGGCAAGGAACGGAACGTGCTGCGCCGCCACGGCCGCATCGATGAAGCGGACTACCAGGCAAGCCAGTTGGAGCAGACCCCAACCCGCTGGCGGTTGGGGTGCCACGTGACGGTACAACCGGACGAAGATCTGGACGTCAGCTGGTAATTCGGACGCCCGGCCACGCTCCTCAGGATTCCAGCGATATCCGCAGCCCGTCGTAGGCAAAGCGGATGCCATCCGGCAAGGCGGCTTCCTCCTGCGGCACATCGACATCATGAGTCATGTGGATCAACCAGGTCTCGCGGGCGCGAATCCGCTGCGCCTCTTCCACGGCCTGGCCGATGCTCATGTGCGTGTAGTGCGGCCGCTGGCGGAGGCTGTCCAGGAACAGCACCTCCAGGCCTTCCAGCAAGGCGCGACTCTCGTTCGGGATGCTCGATACGTCGGTCAGCCAGGCCATGTTCCCGATGCGGTACCCCAGGATCGGCCACTGTCCGTGCAACACAGGAATCGGGATCACGGTCGCGCCCTTTACCTGGAAGGGTGCATCCACCGGGTTCACCGTCAGCACCGGACGCTCCCAGTATTCCGTGGGCGGCATCAGCGTGTAACCAAAGCGCTCCTCGATATTGCGCATGGTGAAGGCGTTGCCATACAACGGAATCGCCTGCTTGCTGCGGAAGCAGAAGGCGCGGAGATCGTCGATCCCATTCAGGTGATCGGCATGGGGGTGGGTGTAGAGCACCGCGTCGATACTGCGGATGTCTTCGCGTAGCGCCTGCTGGCGCATG
>CBIHQA010000205.1:0-6893 GCA_966211475.1 uncultured Neisseriales bacterium | reverse complement strand
TTTCTTTGCTTACTTTCTTTGGCGAAGCAAAGAAAGTGAGTCGGCCGTGGGACGACCTCCCACTCAAACGGCTTTTGGCTGCGCGCCAGCGCTAAAACACTATTAAAGCGAACTCCAACAGCGCACTGCAGAACCATCGCCCTGTTGGGCTTCGCTTCGCTCAACACCAACCTACGAGACCCAGTGGAGCCCGCGTAAAACGCCTACCTACGACGCATCCACCGACACCACCCGCGCCCCATTCCCTGCCCGCTCCACCCGATCCCGCCCCAACTCCTTCGCCCGATACAACGCCCGATCCGTCCGCGCAAAGAAACTGGCCTGCGCCTCCTGCGAAATGTACTGCGCCACCCCCAGACTGATCGTCACCGGGATAGCGGTCCCATCCACCTCGAAACGGTGATCCGCCACCGCCTGGCGCAACTTTTCCGCCACGTCGGTCGCCTTCTCCAACCCGCAATCCTTCAGCAGCACCAGGAACTCCTCGCCGCCCCAGCGCACCACCACGTCGCTCTCACGCACCACACCACGGGTGAGCTGCGAGATGGCGCGAATCACCCGATCCCCCGCCAGATGGCCATAGCGGTCGTTCACCGACTTGAACAAATCGATGTCGAACAACACCGCCGACAACGGCCGGCCCGAGCGGTCCACATCCAGCATGAACTGCTGGTAGATGATCTCGAACGCCTGCCGGTTGAGGAAACCGGTCAACATGTCGATGGCCGCCAGCCGCTCCATCCGCCCCTGGAAGCGGTTCACCGCCAACAGGATGATCGCCAGTACCAGCAGGGTGACTCCCGCGCTGATCGCCAGGTTGACGAAGAACACCTGCTGCACCGGTCGCACGTCCTCCTGTCCCGCTTGCGACACCACCAGGTACCAGCCCAGCTCCGGCAGGAAGCGCGAATTCACCAGCACCGGCACGCCACCGACCCGATACTCCAGCGAGGTCGGCGTGACCGAGCGATTCAGCAGCGCATTCGCCACCTCACCCAGCCCCGGCTGGTTGCGGATGGAACCACGCACGTCCCGCATCGAGCTCCCGGTCATCACGATGTTGCCTTGTCGATCGACGAAGAACACCTTACGGTGGAAGCGCTGCTCATAGCTGTCGATGATCTTACCTACCGTATCCAGCGTCAGGCCGACACCGGTCGCAGCGATGAAGCGTCCCTGATAGTCCAGCACCCGGTAGTTGATGAAGATGGTCAGGTTGTTACGGTTGGCTTCGTCCGGATCGACATTGGTCTCGTAGTCGTCCTTCATGCCGCGTACCCGGAAGAACCAGCGGTCCACCGGCACCGACGGTTGCACGGTCTTCAGCACGCCATCGCCGTAGTAGTACTTGTGGGTGCGCTCGGACACCAGGAAGCTGCTCAGCGCACCGTACTTCTGCTGCACCTCCCGCAAGTAGCGTGCGAGGCGCTCCGGGTCCTGCTCGCCGGCCAGGATCCAGTCGCGCACGAAGGTATCGTGCGCCATCAGCGACGAGATGAAGACCGGCCGCAGCAGGTCCTTCTGGATTTCCGAATAGATGCTGTCGCCGGTCAGTGGCAAGGTCTGCTGGGCAATCCCTTGGCGGATGGTGTCGCGGGACACCACGTAGCTCGCGATGCTGGTGGCTAGGAAGCCCACCAGCAGGATCAGGCTCAGCAGCCCCAGCAAGCGCAGCTTGTTGGGCGGGGTACGGGAGGAGAAGGAAGCAGTCATGGTGCCTCGGCAGGCAAGCTTCGGGGGCGGTTCCGCCCTCCATTGTAGTGTCATGCCGGCTGGCCGCGAACCCGCTTCCGTCAAGAAAGCCCGGCAGCGCGCATCGTGCCGGGCCAGCCTCCCGGCAAACGGCTATGCTGAAGAGCCGTTGATGGCCTGCATGGGACCACGTGCCCGGTCCGCCGGTTTCCCGACCTGCCCACAGGATGGGGTCGGCCCTCGGCGGCAACATGCAACCCGAAGTGTGGAGCGGTTTCAGCTGCAACCGCTCCACCAATGACCAACCTGCTGGAAAGGACCTTCGTGGACCGCAAACGCGTTTCCTCCTCGCGCATCCGCTCCGTCGGCTATGACCGCTCCGCCCGCATGCTGGAGGTCGAGTTCAATGATGGCGCCATCCACCAGTACCGCAGCGTGCCGGAGTCCGTCTTCGAAGGCATGATGCGCGCCCCGTCCATCGTCAGCTACTTCGACGACCGGGTGCGGGACGAATACAGCGCCAGCCGGGTCCGCTGACGTGGATGACCACATCGTCACCCAGGCCCTGCTGCTGTTCTTCGGCGGCCTGCTGCTGGGCATCACCGTCGGCCCGCTGATGGGATGGTGGCGCGGTTTCACCACCGGCATCGGCACCGGCTGCCTGCTGATCGGCCTGGGTGGCTGCGCCGGCGCCATCTGGCTGGGCTGGCACCAGTACCGGCTGCTCGAAGGCACGGGAACCGCGCGCGGCACCCTGCTGGAATACCGCACCCAACATTCGCGCGACGCCAACAACCGGGGCACCACCTCCTATGCGCCGGTGGTGCGCTACGTCGTCGACGGCCACAGCTACGAGATCATGGGCCTCGGCGGCAGTGACGAAAACGCCCGCCCCGGCGACCCGGTGCCGGTCCGCTACCGGCCAGAGCGGCCAGGCAGTGCCGTGATTGGCGACTTTCAGAACACCTGGGGTGGCACCTGGGGGCTGTCGCTGTTCGGCGTGCTGCCGTTGATGTTCGGCCTGTTCTTTGTTGGCGGCCAGTTCGGCGGGCCAGACCGGCCGCGCAATTTGTCGCCGGAATCCCGTGAACGCCGTGGCCGGGTGGCGCAACGGCTGATCATCGGCGGCAACCTGACCTTCCTCGGCGCCTTCGCCGTGCTGGCCATCCCGGACCTCGACGAGCTGCGCAGCTTCGGCGCCGGCTTCACCGTCATCGCGCTGGCCTGCGTCATCCACTACATCGGCCAGTGGGTCTCGCCGGACGGCCGGAGCGAGGCACGCGCGATCCTGCTGATCATCGCCACCGGCTTCGCGATGTTCGGCGTCGGCGCCTGGTTGCTGGCGCCGCCCTGAGCCCGCGCGCCCTTACATCCAATACTTCGGATACCGCTCCGCCCGCGCCGCATTGTTGTACAGCCAGCCCACCGTCGCGACCGCCACCGCGCCGAGCAGCGTCGGCAGCAGCAGGAACGACCAGCCCGGGTGCGACAGGAACACGATCACCGGGTTGCTGCCCGCCGGCGGATGCACCGTGCGGGTCAACATCATCACCGCGATGGCCGTGCCCCCCGCCAAGGCCATCGCCCACCACTGCGGCCCGAACACGGTCAGGAAAATCAGCCCCACCAACGACGACAGCAAGTGGCCGAACACCACGCTGCGCGGCTGCGAAAACGGCGCCTCGGGGAAGCCAAACACCAGCACACAGGATGCACCGAACGACCCCAGCACCCAGGGCTGACCGGTGTGGTGCGCCAGCCAGCCCACCACTGCCAGCGCCAGCACGCCGCCCAGCCAGGCCACCACGATGGTCCGGGCCGGGGCCCGCGGCGGGCTCTTGCCGTTGTCGCCCCTGAGTTTGCCGAAGTAAGACATGCATCGCTCCCTGTTGTTTTTGAATGGCCAGCCGCCCGGGCCGGTGCAACCGGCATCATGCCGGGGATGCGCGCCGCAATAAAGCACATCGCGGAAACGAGATCCTTCCGCTTTCCGGAGTAATATCCGGCCCATGGACAAACTCCGCGCCATGACCACCTTCGTGCACATCGTCGACAGCGGCAGCCTGACCGCCGCGGCGGACGTGCTCAACAGCTCGCTGCCCGCCGTGGTCCGGCAGCTCGCCGCGCTGGAACAAAGCCTGGATGTGCGTCTGCTCAATCGCACCACCCGGCGCATCGCCCTGACGGAAGAAGGGCGGGATTACTATGAGCGCTGCAAGCGCATCCTGGCGGAAGTCGACGAAGCCGACGCGGCCGTCGGCCTGCCGCGCGAATCGGCCCGCGGCACCTTGCGCATCACCGCACCGACGCTGTTCGGCCGCATGCACATCGGCCCGGCGGTGACCGGTTTCCTCAAGCAATATCCGGGAGTCTCGGTGGAGCTGTTGTTGCTCGACCGCGTGGTGAACCTGCTGGATGAAGGGCTGGATCTGGCGCTGCGCATCGCGCCGCTGCCCGACTCCTCATTGGTGGCCGTGCCGGTGGGCAGCGTGCGGCGCCTGCTCTGCGCCAGCCCCGATTACCTGTCCCGCGCCGGCATGCCGGCTTCGCCACGCGACCTGACCGGGCACGCCTGCCTGCACTCCTCCGCCCTGTCGCCGAACCATGAATGGAGCCTGTTCGAAGGCGGCCGCAAACTGACCGTGTCAGTGGACGGCCCGTTGTCGAGCAACCAGGCCGGCCCGCTAATCGACGCCTGCCTGGAAGGCCTCGGCATCGGCATGTTCCTCTCTTACCAGATCGCGCCGCTACTGGCCGAGGGCAAGCTGCTGCGGGTGCTGCCGGAAGCCTGCCCGCCACCGGTGCCGGTGAGCGTGGTCTACCCGCACGCCAAGCTGCTGCCGGTCCGTACCCGGCTGTTCATCAACTGGCTGCGGGACACGCTGCCGGCGCGGATCGGGCAGACGCCCTGACCGCCCGGTCCAGCATCAGAAGGAGCGCGACGGCGCCGCGTGCGGCTTCAGCAAGGCGTAGGCCTGCTGGATCTCCACGGTTTTGCGGGCTGCCAGCTCCTGGATCTCTGTACCGAGATCGGCCAGCGGTTCCGGGTGATATTCCTGCAAGCGCTTCTGGTAGGCGGCTTCCAGCTCGTCGGCGGTAAACGGCCTGCCGATGTTCAACAGCCGGCAGGCCGCCTCTTCGGCGCCCGTCCCCGCGATGCCGGGCCGGGGCTTTTTCGCCCAGTCCATCAAGGCGCTGACGATCCAGAAGCCGAACAGCGCGGCCACCACCAAGGCGATGATCTTCATTCGCGGATTTCCGACAGTCGTTTTTCGATGAGCGAAGCCAATTGCGCCAGGTGCGCCAGTTCGCCGGCGTTCTCGGTCATCTCCTGGTGCTCCCGCAGATGTTCTAGCAGGTCGCGAAGGTCTGCACTATCCAGCGGACGCTTTGCGCGCAGCAGGTCGATCAGCGGGATGGAGAGTTCGCGGCTGGCGCTGAGCTTGCGGAACAGGTGCGGTGCATACGGGATGCACAGCAGCGGCTCCAGCAATAGCTTCCAGCCTGCCCATCCCCGATGCGGGCCCGACAGCAGGCCTGTTTGGACGAGCACAGCGACAGCGGCCAGGTACAGCAGGTAAGCCGCCCCGACCAGCCCGAGGAAGATCCGGTCCGCGCCGTGAAACAGCACCCAGGCCGGGATGACCACGACCACAATGATGCTGCTCGCCATCAACAAGGGGCGGCCATACCGCATCGGCCGCGCCAGCTGCGATGCTGACGCCTCCAACCGGGCATCGGCACTATTCCGGCTGGGCGCGAACAGCTGCACATCCGCCACCGGCCAGAACGCCCGCAACGGATTGACCAGCAAGGCCAGCTTGCCGCCAAACGCGGCCCGCCAGGACGGAAAGCGCACCCGGAGCCGACCCGGCCCCAGGTAGGCGATGCCCTGCCCCGCCTGCTGCAGCGACAGCAGACCGCTCCCGAACAGCAACCAGATCCCCGCAACCAGCAGATGGTTGAGGTCGACCTGCATCAGCTCTTCTTGCGCGAGAACAGGCTGCGCAGCCCGGCAAGCGCTGCTACGCCGACCCCCACGACCACCTTCCAGCCCGCCGCCAGGATGCCCACCAGCCACTTCCAGCCACCGGCCTTCAGGGCGGCTGCGGCCGCGCCGCCGACGATCAGGCCGGTCAGGCCGTATTCGGCGATCTTGTCGCCGTCGCGGAACTCGGTGTAGTTCTCGCCCGTGTTGAACTTGAAGGAATTGAGCTGCCCCTTCAGTTCGCTCACCGCCTGGTCCAGGTGAGCCGGATCGGTCACCAGTACCACCGTGGCCACCCCGGTGCGGGACAGCACCTTGGTGGTGTAATTCACTGTCTTCTCGCCACCCGATTCGCTGAGCGTCGCCCAGGACAGGCGCTTGGTGTCGGGCTCGTAGTGGGGTTGTACCTGCCAGCCCAGAAGGTTCAGCTCCTGCCAGCCGCGCTTGCGCCGTTCTTCGTTGCCCTCCTTGGTGCCTTCCTTCAGCGTTTCCAGGATGGCATCGGCGTCGATCTTCTCATCGTCCTTCACATGGCCGGTCTGCTCGTAGCTGACGATAGCGAACCAGCGGTCGATGTCGTCCGGCGCATACAGCCAGGTATCGGTCACCCCCGGGTTCTGCATCTTTTCCATCAGGCGGGTGGTGTCGTCCGGATCGAGCGAGACGAAGCCCTTGTCGACCTGCCAGGTGGCCACCGAGGCGATCGGCTGGCTATACGGGCCGTGGTGCGGGTTCTTGACGACGCTTTCTTCCGCGTAGACGTGGGAAGCGAGCATCAACGAGACGACTGCCGCCAGCACGCGCCGGCGGACAGGAATGGCATGCAGCATGTTTTCTCCCTGTTTTATTCATGCGAAGTGAATGCGCGGGGATTATAAGCGCATAAGCAGCCGCGCCTGAGTTTTTGCCAACGGTAGTAGGGCGTCGGGCAAAGCCCGACTGATTTACGCCCGGGCGGGAAATCGCTGCTTCCCTGATGTCATCCCACTCCCCGCCCTCGCCCCGCGAGGGAGCCTCGCGTCACTTGCCAAACAGTTTGCGCATCGCTCCGCCCAACCCCTGGGCGGCATTGCCCATGCCGCGCGCCACGCCTTCGAAGCTGATGCCCAGCCCTTCGGCCATGGAGGCGGCGATGCGCTTGGAGAGGTTTTCGTTGAGCGAGAAGCGCGGGTCGTTCAGGTTGCCGTCGAGCGTGTAGTGGATGGTGATCTGA
>CBIHQA010000204.1:0-6913 GCA_966211475.1 uncultured Neisseriales bacterium | reverse complement strand
CAAGGCGACTTCAACGCCCTGCAAAAACTCTGGCATGACGCCCGCGACGAGATGCCCGACGGCTTCAACAGCTTCGAGAATGCACTGCTGGTGCGGCGCAACCGCCATATGGCCGAGCAGATCGAGGGCTGGCTGAAGGGCCGCACCCAAGTCTTTGTCGCGGTCGGCGCGCTGCACTATGTCGGCGATGACGGCCTGCTCGCGCTGCTGCGCAAACGGGGCTACCGGCCGGAACCGGTCGCGCTGACGACTACCCCATAGGCCGCCACAGCGCTAGGGATCAGGACAAGCTGCGCGGGGCCACGCTCACGAAGCCTTGCGTTGCCACCCGAGTAACTTCCTTCAGCAAGGCCTCATCCAACGGGCCGGACGCATCCAGCAACACGAAATCGGCACTCGATGCAGGCAGCGTACGCAAGCTGTCCGCCTCCGGCTGGGCAAAGCGAAAATGCCGGGGCGTCGCATCGGCCAGTTGGTCGGCGAGCGCTACCAACCGCGGTTGGTCACAGCCCACCAGCAGCAGGCGTGCGGTGCTGAGGCTGCGTTCTGTGATGCCGCGCAGGGCACGGACGGTGGAAGGGGTAAAACGGGATTGCCGGTTTGCCATGATCGATCTCCAGTGCCTCGTCGCCCTCGCTGGGCGCGGTGCGAGGCGGGCAACCGGCCAGCGCTTTAGCGATATTTGGGAGACCGAAGACCCGATGGGTCGGAGATCCCGCTTTACACGCCTCGCAAGTTGCTGTGTTAAATCGGCGTGGCCGGAGCGTCCGGCAGGACTGCAAAAAGCAAGAACCCGTTTCGCGGCGACGCGAGAACGGGTGTCCGCGCTTTAGCCGCATTTATTACGCGCCCGCAAGCTGCTTTCAAATCGGCGCGATCAACTGGTTGTCATTCTAACGACGGAAAACGTCCACGGTCAACCGTGCCGTATGACGGTGGGGAGACATCGCAAACCTCACCGCATGGGTGGTGAACCGCCGCGTTTCACAGAGGGTGTCCAGGAGGCTCCGCTCAGGTAGCAACCACCGTCCGACGCCCGTAAACCGCCATCACGGCATCCAGCGACTCCATCACCTTGAATGCCGGTACGCTACGGAAATACACCTCCAGCTGGACGAAGGCTGCGCACAAACCCTGCTTCACTGGCTCCGGCGGAGAGGCGTCGGGGGCCACCTGCGCCCGGAACTGCCCTGCCAGCGTTCGCCACTGCGCATAGGCCTGCCGGTGCCCTGCCCCTTTTGCCAGGACCATGCCCATATTGAGCACCAGCACCAGGTTTTCGTGATGCTCCTCGCGGTATTCGCCCACGGTCAATGCGATCAGCGCGCCGTGCATCGCGGTGGTCAGACTGTCCAGTTGATCCGGCAGCAGGGGCAGCGGTGATTTGCAGAGGCGGGGCCGACGCTTGGCATGCCTAGACATGGCATGCGTCCCATTCAGGGGGAACCGTTGGCCACCTCCGCTGCGGGGCTCTCCTTAATCGCGCCATTGCTTGCCTCCGGATGCTTATTTCAGCGGCCATGGATCTCACCGAAGCAATCTGCTGCTTCGCCAGATCACTGCTTGCCGATCCTAGACAAACCTCCCCCGAGACGGATAATTGGTGGCCATCGGTTTTCTCGATGGCCTGCGACCATGACGCTGGATCAACTCAATGCCTTCCTCACTGCTGCGGATCTGCGCAGCATTTCGGCCGCGGCCCGCCGGCTGAACAAATCGCAATCGACGCTCAGCAATGCCATTGCCAACCTGGAAATCGACCTGGGCGTCACGCTGTTCGAGCGCACGCCGCAGCAGTTGCTGCTGACGCCAGAAGGCGAAGCGTTGTCCGGCTATGCCCGCTCCGCGCTCAACGTCAGCCGCAGCCTGCAGAACAAGGCCTACAGCCTGGGCAAGGGGCAGGAACACCGGCTGCGGCTGGCCATCGACGATGCGCTGCCGGAAGACGGCACGTTCGATCTGCTGGCGGACATCGACAGCCGCTTTCCCGAACTGCACCTGGAGCTGTTCCGGCGTGGTTCGATCGAGGCGGTCAATCTGGTGCGCGATGGACAAGCGGAGATCGCCCTGGCGGTCACCGTGGAGCAGATGCCGCAGCAGTTCGACGTGGCCACGGTCGGCCACGTGCAGTTCCTGCCGGTGGCGGCGACCAGTCACCCGCTGGCGGCGCTGCCGCAGGTCCTCAATGATGACGTGGCGCAATACCGCCAGATCGTGATGGGCGTGGCCGGCGACAGCGACAGCTCCATCTTCAACCCCTACTCCGCCCGGACGTGGCGAGTGGATAGCTACTGGGACATGGCCGAGCTGATCGCTCGCGGGTTGGGCTGGGGTCTGCTGCCGGCGCGCTACCTGACGCTGCGGCCCGGTCTGGTCGAACTGCCGCACGTGTATCGCCGCCCTGGCTTCGTGAAAAGCGTCGACCTGGTCTGGAACAAGAAGATGAAGCACGGCACGGCCTTCGACGCGCTGGTGTCCGATCCGTCGTGGTGCGCCGGACTATTACGCGGCGCCTGATACCGCGGGGCCCTCTTCACGGGCACGCCAGGCAGGTGCCTTCCGGCCCGCACCAAGCAACGGTCATCGCATGCTACAATCCGCGCCGAATGCCGCCGGGATTTGCTCGCGCGGTGCATCCCGGAGACGGCGCCGTCCGTCGATCCTCCCACCGGGTTTCCACGTGCCCGTAGCTCAACCGGATAGAGCATCGGCCTTCTAAGCCGGCGGTTACAGGTTCGATTCCTGTCGGGCACGCCAAACGACCTTCCCCACATTTCACTCCGTTGACTGCGGCCCCAGCACCCGCAGCACTTCCTCCACCGTGGTCAGCCCGGCCTTCGCCTTTTCCGCTGCGTCTGCAATCAGGCCTGCTGCGCCCAGCTTCGCCGAAGCTTCCCCGAGTTGCAGTAACGAGGCGCCGCCAGAGATCAGGTTGCGCAGTTCGTTGTTGGGCACCAGCACGTCGTAGACGCCGAGGCGCCCCTTGTAGCCGGTACCGTGGCATTCGTGACAGCCGGCGCCGCGATGGAAGTCGCCTACTCCGTCGAGGAAGGCGCTGCCGAGCTTGTCGAGCAGCGCCTGGTCAGGCCGGTACGGGGTGCGGCAGTGCGGGCAGATGCGGCGTACCAGACGCTGGGCGACGATGCCTTCCAGCGCGGTGGCGATCACGTAAGGTTTGAGGCCGAGGTCGAGCAGGCGCGATAGCGTGGCCACGGCGGAGTTGGTGTGCAGGGTGGAGTAAACCAGGTGACCGGTCAGCGCGGCGTGGAAGGCGACTTCCGCCGTCTCGAAGTCGCGGATTTCGCCCAGCAGTACCACGTCCGGGTCTTGCCGCAGGATGGAGCGCAGCACCACCGGGAAGGTGAGCCCGATCTTTTCCTTGATCAGCACCTGGCCGGCCATGTCCAGGTAGTACTCCACCGGGTCTTCGATGGTGACGTAGTTCTTGCCGGGCGTGGCGTTGTGCTGGAGCAGCGAATACAGGGTGGTGGTCTTGCCGCTGCCGGTGGGGCCGGTGGTCAGGATCAGGCCCTGCGGTCTTTCGGTGAGGCCTTCGATCAGCGCTAGATGGCGTGCAGAAAATCCCAGCTGGTCCAGGTTGTGCACGGCGGCGTTGCGGTCCAGCAGGCGCATCACCACCTTTTCGCCGTTGACGGTGGGCAGGGTGGAGATGCGCAGGTCGACGATGCGCAGCGGCGATTTGACGGTGATGCGGCCATCCTGCGGGCGGCGGCGCTCGGAGATGTCGAGCTCGGACATGATCTTCAGCCGCGACACCAGCGACATGTGCAGTTGTTCGGGGATCTGGATCTTCTCGATCAGCACGCCGTCGATGCGGTAGCGCACCGCCACGTTCTTGGCACGCGGCTGGATATGGATGTCGCTGGCGCCGAGGCGGATCGCCTCCAGGATGATGGCGTTGACCAGGCGGATGGCGGGCGGCTCTTCGGTGGCGATCAGCAGGTCTTGCAGGCTTTCCTGCTCCTCCTCTTCGATGACGATCTCGACCCCGTCCAGCGGATCGACGTTGCCGCTGAAGGTGACGATGTCTTCCAGCGTCACCGGCTGGTCGCCGGGGTAGAGCTCGCGCAGCTTCTTCTGCACTGCCTTGCTGGACGCGTAGACCGGTCGCACGTCCAGCCCGGCGACGAAGCGCATCTCGTCGATCAGGCCGCTATCGGCCGGGTCCGCCATTGCCAGCAGCAACTGGTTGCCGTCGAGCTTGAGCGGCACCACGCCCTGCTTCTCGCAGAAGCTGCGCGGCACCAGCGAGGCCACTGCCGGATCGACTGCGAACTCGTCCAGCGACACTTCCTCGATCAGCAGTTCCTTCACGTAGAGGTCGCGCAGCTTGGCCTCGTCAACCCAGTCGCGTTCCAGCAACAGCTTGATGAAGGGGTCGCGGCGGTTCTGCTGCTGGCGGTGCAGCTCCTGCAATTGCAGGCTGCTGATCAGGCCGCGTTTCTGCAGCATCATGCCGAGCTGGCTGCGCCGGCCGGTGGTGATGCGGGCCAGCGCGGCGATTTCCTTGGATTTCTGCTGGTTCTCGGCCTGCAGCTTCTGGTTGCGCTGGCGCAGTTCGTACTGCTCGATGGCGAGCGCCACCGTTACCCGCAGGTCGTCGTCGTTCCAGGGCTTGAGGATGAACTTGTAAACCGCGCCT
This sequence comes from uncultured Neisseriales bacterium, assembly GCA_966211475.1. GTDB lineage: Bacteria > Pseudomonadota > Gammaproteobacteria > Burkholderiales > Leeiaceae > Leeia. The sequence continues at coordinate 2,250 of CBIHQA010000204.1, read as the reverse complement.
TCCTTGATGGCGCCCATCACTGCCTGGGTATCGGCATGGCCGGTGAGCATGATGCGGATGGTGTTCGGCTGCTGCTGCTTGGCCTCGCGTAGCAGTTCGGCGCCGTTCATCACCGGCATCATGTAGTCCGAGATCATCACGTGGTAGTGCTGCTGCTTGAGCTTGGTCAGCGCCTCCTGGCCGTGGGCAGCGGTGTCGATCTCGTAGTTTTCCTGGCGGAACACGCGGCGCAGCGCGGCCAACACATTGGGTTCGTCGTCCACCAGCAGCACGCGGTAGCGCAGCGTCTGTGCAGCGGCAGGTGCATCGGCTGCCGGGGCATCTCCGGTGAACAGCGAGGCGAATCGGCTCATCGGTCCATCCTGCTCGTTCAGGTTGCCAAGGGAAAGCGCATCACCACGTCGGTACCCCGCCCTTCCTGGCTGGCGATCTCGATCCGCCCGCCCATGGCGTGCACGATGTCGCGGCTGATGGTCAGCCCGAGGCCGGTGCCGGCACCGACCTCGCGGGTGGTGAAGAAGGGGTCGAACACCTTGGGCAGCAGGTCGGCGGGAATACCGCAGCCGTCGTCCTGCAGCGTGATCAGCAACTCATCGCCATCCAGGCGGGCGGCGGCGCGGATCCGGCCGGATGGGCCAATGGCCTGCCGCGCGTTGTTGAACAGGTTCAGCAGCAGTTCGTTGAAACGGGCCGGCTCGCCGCGCGGAGAGGGAAGCGGCGTGTCGAGTTCCAGATCGATGACCGCACCGACCGGCAATCCGCTACGCGCCACCTCGGCTACCGTGGTGAAGCTGGCAGCCACGTCGAGCGCGTGGACCTCGATCTGGTCGATCTGCGCAAAGTCGCGCAGCGCCGACACGATGCGGGCGACGCGGTCCACGCCGCCGATGGATTCGGACAGCAGCGCGCCGAAATCCTCCAGAACGAAGTCCAGGTCCAGCCGTTTCCAGTGCTGCATCAATACCGGATCACCCGACACCTTCACCGCCTGGGCAAGGTCGCGGATGCGTTCGACGTAGCCGGTGGCGCTGCCCAGGTTGCCGCGCACGAAGCCGATCGGGTTGTTGATCTCGTGTGCAACGCCGGCTGCCAGTTGGCCGACCGAGGCAAGCTTTTCGGACTGGTAGATCTGCCGCTGGCTGCGTTCGATAATTTCCACCTGTTCCTGCACGCGCTGCTCCAGGCTGGCGGCCAGTTCGCGGTAGCGCTGCTCGGAGGCCGCCAGTTCGTCGTGCTTGGTCCGCAAGGCTTCGTAATCGCTCTGGGTCACCGCCAGGTGCAATTCGGCCGCCATGCGATAGCGGTGGTTGGCGGTGAGCAGGGTTTCCACCAGACGAGCTGCGGCTTGCAGCGGGGCTGGCGCGCAGCCTGCCTCCAGCCGACCGACCGGTTCGATCTCGAAGGTCACCTCCACGCTGGCGGTTTCCGATGGCAGCGTGCCTTGCGACAGCACCTCGTTGCCCAGCATGTCGCTCAGCCGGAACGGCCCGATCAGGATGCCCAGCGATGCGCTCAGGCCCTGGCGGTCCATCACGGTGAGCTGTTCTGCCAGCGGAACGTCGCGGTCGAATTCCGGGACAGGCAGATTGTCGCGTTCGCTCATGCCGGCCCCCCACCCGCACCGGTCACGAAGCCATCCAGGTCCAGCCGGTGCGTCTCGCTCAGGCTGTATTCCCGGTCGAGCACCGGGTAGAGCTGCCTTAACAGCGTGCGGAAGGTTTCCACCACGCCTTCGCCTTGCAAAGCGGTGGCGAAGGTCAGCGGCCAGGGCGCGGCGGACCAGCGCTCACGCACTTCGTCCTCGCTGAGGATGCGCGGCAGGTCGCGCTTGTTGAACTGCACCACCAGCGGCAGGGTGTCGAAGTCCAGCCCCACGCGAGCGGCGTTGTCCGCGAGGTTGTCGAAGGCTTCGCCGTTGTTCACCGTCTGGGTTACCTGCGAATCGGCAACAAACACGATCCCGTCCGAGCGGGACAGCACGGCCTTGCGGGTGCTGTCGTGCGCCACCTGGCCCGGCACCGTATACAGCTTGAACTTGACCAGCAGGCCGGAAGGCGCCCGGAAGCCGAGCGGAAACAGATCGAAGAACAGCGTCCGGTCGTTCTGGGTTTCCAACACCATGATCTGCCCCTTGCTCGGGCCGACCAGCAGGTCATGCAAGCGCAGCAGGTTGGTCGTCTTGCCAGACAATGAAGGGCCGTAATAGACGATCTTCAAGGTCAGTTTGGACGTGTGCGGATCGTACTCAGC
>CBIHQA010000203.1:0-6945 GCA_966211475.1 uncultured Neisseriales bacterium | reverse complement strand
CCGAATGCTGGATTTCCTGCAACAACGGCTGGATGCGGCTAGTGCGCCGCACCGAATGGGACGTGGCCGGGCTGGAAGGGCTCAGCTACCGGGACTGGTACCTGGTCAACTGCAACCACCAGAGCTGGGTCGACATCCTGGTGTTGCAGCGCCTGCTCAACCGGCGCATCCCCTTGCTCAAGTACTTCCTGAAGCAGGAGCTGATCTACGTGCCCTTCATGGGCCTGGCCTGGTGGGCGCTCGACTTCCCCTTCATGCGACGGCATTCGGACAAGGTGCTGCGCCGCCATCCGGAAAAACGCTTCGAAGACCTGGAAACCACCCGCAAGTCCTGCCAGAAGTTCGCACTGCTGCCGACCTCGGTGGCCAACTTCGTGGAGGGCACGCGCTTCACGACGGAAAAGCACCAAACCCAGCGCTCCACCTACCGCCACCTGTTGAAGCCGCGCGCCGGTGCCTTCGCCCTGTCGCTGAACGTGCTGGGCGACAAATTCCAGGCTCTGCTGGACGTGACCATCGTCTACCCGGACGGTGTGCCCAGCTTCTGGGACCTGTTGTGCGGCCGCGTGGGTCGCGTAGTGGTACGGGTCAACCGGCGACCGATTCCGCAGGAGCTCCTCGGTGGCGACTATGCGGGTGACCGGGTCTACCGCAAGACCTTCCAGCGCTGGTTGTCGGATTTGTGGGACGAGAAGGACCAGCAGATCGCGGACTTGCTGGCGCAGCATGGCGCGGCGCCCCTCCGAGCGGATTGAAAACGGTCGGGTGCCGTAGAACCGTTCCCGGCCCATGAGCCGGGATGATTCGCCCTGTATGCGTACGACAAATTTTTACGTACAATTCCACAGAGGCAGGTAAATCCTGGGTTAGCCGCGATACCCGCAAGGCGTCGTAAGCGCGCTGTAAGCGCGTCGGCTCCAGGGGCTGCCCCCTTCTAATGATGGCTCCGCATTGCGGGGCCATCGGTTTTTCCGGGGTATGGGTTTTGTCTTTGTTGATTTACGTCGATGAAAGCGGCGATCTTGGCTGGACATTTGATCGCCCATACGGCCAAGGCGGTTCCAGTCGCTATCTCACCATTGCCGCGCTGTTGCTCCCTGCAGAGAAAGATCACCTTCCGCAGCGGATTGTCCGTCATCTCTACGAGGCCGGACACTGGGACAAAACGCGCGAGAAAAAGTGGGTTGAAATGCCCAGCTCCTCGCGGGAGACATTCGCGAAGGCTGCTGGAAAATTCTCTCTGAAGCATGCTGGCGTTGAGTATCGCGCCATCGTGGTTTGCAAGAACCGCGTCAAGCCAGAGCTGCGATCCGACTCAAATAAGCTCTACAACTGGATGCTCAAACTTCTGCTGTTGGACAAAATCGCCCAACACGGCCATGTGACACTGATACCCGACCCTCGTACGGTCAAAGTGGCCAACGGCAGAATGTTGGACCACTACATGGAAATGATGCTGTACGAGCGGAGCGCAACGACTCAACTGGAGGTCACGCCCCTGGATAGCAAGCGTTGCCTCAATTTGCAGTTCGTCGATATGCTGGCCGGCGTTGTCCAGTCGCACTTCGAACTGAACAACTCATCCTATTGGAATGAGCTGCAGCACCACATCTATCTCGAGCGGCTTTTCTGCTGAACACTGGGCAGCCCACCCTCCGATCGATTACTTCGCCGACAGCGCCGCCAACACCTCCGTCGTACTCCGCACCCGTCCCAACCGCGGCAAGATATGGTCGACGGCATGCTGGTGCAGCTCCGCACGCTGCGCACTCATCGCATCCTCCACCAGAATCAGCTGATAGCCCAGCTCCCACGCCGTGCGAGCGGTCGACTCCACCCCGGCGTGGGTGGCGATGCCGCCCAGCGCCAGCGTACGGATACCGCGCCGGCGCAATTGCAGGTCCAGCTCCGTGCCGTAGAAGGCGCCCCATTGCCGCTTGGTGATCTGCAGGTCCGATTCCACCGCCGGCAGCGCGGCCGGCCAATCCATCCAGTCCGGCGGCAAACCGCCCGCCGGCACCGGCGGTGCTTGGTCCACCGGTTGGCGCAGCATGTCGGGCGCGCCGTCGGACCAGCCGACTCGTACCCGCACCACCAAGGCCCCCAGCGCGTGGAAGCGGTTCGCCAGCGCCCCGGCCGTCTCCAGCACCTGGGTGCCACTGTACGGCCCATTGGCCAGCGGCAGGATGCCCTGCTGCAGATCGATCAGGACCAGCGCAGTGCTGCGCGGATCAAGCGGTTCCAAAGCCATGTTCGTCTCCGGGTTAGAATGTGAGGAATGCCTCACCTAATCCATAGAATATGAGCGAATCCTCACAAAACGCAAGCAACCCCAAGCGCGCCCCGCAGCGGGAGCGTGGCCGGCAACGGGTGGCGGCGCTGCTGGAAGCAGCCGATGCGGTGTTCGCCGAAAAAGGCTACGACGCCGCCACCATGACGGAAATCGCGGCCCGCGCCGGCTCCGCCATCGGCTCGCTGTACCAGTTCTTCCCGACCAAGCCGCAAGTGGCGGAAGCGCTGATGGACCGCTACGAAGCAGCGCTGACCGAACAGCTCGCGACGCTGCACACGGCAGCTGCCACGCTCGACAGTGAACAACTCGCCACAACGTTGCTGCGGGCGTTGATCGACTTCCGGCGACAGCATCCGGCATTCGTGGCCTTGGCCGAAGCAGGGGCGGCGCCGCAAGAGCGGGCCTCGGCCATTCGGGCGGGGCTGCGGCGACAACTGCAAGAGATCCTGCGTCAGCACCGGCCCGCGTTGTCCGAAGAACAGGCCGCCGTGATGGCCGTGGTGGTGCTGCAGATGATGAAGACAGCGGTGGTGATCAATGCAGAGCCGGGCCTGGCGGAGCGCGAGGCGGCGCTGCGGGAGCTGGAAACAATGTTGAGGCAGTATATCGACGCCGCCTAGCGCTCGGCTGGCAGGGGTAAGGGATGCGCGGCCCCTGGCCGCAACATCGCGTCCGGGCTACAAAAGCTGGGCTCGCCTGCTCCCCGTCTGGGGGCGCACCAGCCCTGCCAATCCCTCCTTACGCCGCCGCCGCAGACTCACTCCACACCGGCACGCACTGCTCGACATGCCGCATCGCGCGGCCGACGTATTCCTCCTGCTCGCCGACCGGGGCCAGGTAATGCAAGGCCCGTCGCGCCTCGTCGCAACCCAGCAGCCGGGCGATGATCCAGGCCGCGAGGTATTGCGAGGCCAGGCAACCCCCTGCGGTGGCGATATTGCCGCAAGCGAAGAAAGGCTGGTCGAGGATGCGCATGCCCGCCTCCTGCACCCAAGGTCGCGTCGCCAGGTCGGTGCACACCGGCAAGCCGTGCAGCAGACCCAACCTCGCCAACACCAACGCGCCGGCGCTGTGCGCCGCCAGCAGTTGCCGCGACGGGTCCAGCCGTAGCTGCTCCATCAGCGCCGCGTCCTGCACCATGCGCCGGGTGGTCGAACTGCCGCAGATGATCACCGCATCGGCCGCATTGGCATCGGCCAGCGACACCTGCGCCGGCAGCGTCACGCCATTCAGCGACGTCACATGCAGGCTGGGGCTGGCGATCGACACCCGCCAACCCTCCACCGACGCCCGCCAACCGGCCTGCGCCGCGCGGTTGAGGATGCCGAGCGCGATCAGCGCATCCAGCTCGTTGAAGCCGTCGAAGGCCAGAATGGCGATGTGCATCGGGGCCGCCTTTCCACCTGCTGCAGGTGCACGGGGTTGACGGGATGGAGCCTATCGCCGCGACCAAATACAATCAAAAAACCGTCCTAGATACACCGCGAAGGGGCCCCCGATGGCCGACGCCCGCTACAAACACCTGGTGGACAGCCTGGCCGCCGACATCCGCGAAGGCCGGCTGCGCCCCGGCGAACGCCTGCCGCCGCATCGCCAACTGGCCAAAACCCACCGGCTGGCGCTGGCCACCGCCAGCCGCGTGTATGCAGAGCTGGAAGCCATGGGCCTGGTGGTCGCCGAACTGGGCCGCGGCACCTTCGTGCGCCACCCCGCCTACCCCCACGACATGTCGATGGACCTGCTGCCCACCACCCCCACGGTGGCCGACCTGATCATGAATAGCCCCAACGTGCCGGGGCAGGACAAGCAGCTGCGTGCCGCCCTGCGCCAACTGGCCAGCGCCGGCAACCTGAAGGCCGCCCTGCACCACCAGCCGAACGGCGGCCACGCCCACGACCGCGACATCGTCGCCCACCACCTGCAAGCCCGTGGCCTGCAGCTCAGCGGCGAGCAGGTCGCCTTCGTCAGCGGCGCGCAGCACGGCCTGTCGGTGGTGCTGATGGCCTTGCTGCGCCCTGGCGCCGTCATCGCCGTGGAAGCACTCAGCTACCCCGGTTTCCGGGTCCTGGCGGACCTGCTCGGCATGGAACTGGCCCCGGTGCCGATCGGCCCCAACGGCCTGGACACCGACGCCCTGGCCCAGCTGTGCCGCAGCCGCCCGGTGCGGGCGGTCTACACCATGCCGACCCTGCACAACCCGCTCGGCCTGGTGACGGACGACGCCCACCGCCACCGGCTGGCGCAGATCGCCCGCCAACACGACCTGCTGGTGATCGAAGACGCCCCCTGGGCCTACCTGACGGCCGACGCTCCGCCGCCGATCGCCACCTTCGCGCCGGAACGCACCGTCTATATCTCCGGCCTGTCCAACAGCATCGCCCCCGGCCTGCGCGTCGGCTTCGTCGCCGGCGACGCGGCCCACATCGCCCGCATCGAACGCGCCATCCGGGCCACCACCGCCTACATGCCCGGCATCATCGCCGCCCTCGCCTGCGCCTGGATCGAAGACGGCACCGTCGCCAAGCTGGAAGCCCAAAAGCGCCAGGACGCCCGCCAACGGCAAGAGCTGGTCAGCGAAATCCTCGCCGGCCTGACGATGCAGCGCCACCCGACCTCCTACTTCGTCTGGCTACCGTTGCGGGAGGACAGCCGCGCTGACCGTGTCGCGGCGACGCTAGCCGAGCAGGGCATCTCCGTCTCCACAGCGGAACCGTTCGCCACCACCGCCCACGTGCCGCAAGCGATCCGGCTGGGGCTGGGCGCGGCGGACACGGATCTGGAGACGCTGAGGACGGCGCTGCCGGTGGTGCGGGAGGTGGTGGAGTGGGACGGGTTGTGACCCTGCGATTCACCAGGCCCGCAACACCGGACAGCGCCCCGAAAGAATGTAATTGACATTCCCCCGCCCGATTCTCACAATCCGGCCTCATTCAACAAGCCCCGATCGGGAGAACCCCTTGCCTGCTCCAGCCAATCTGAAAGACACGATGCGCTGAACCCCGCAGGCAGCTGATTGCCCGGAGCTCGCGCAAGGCGAATCCGGGCCGGGACGAATCAGAACCCTGGCCGACTGCCGGGGTTTTTGTTTTTGGGCGCCGCCCTCCCCCGCACCGCCAGCCCCACCCGGATTCCGTAAAGCTCGGCGCCCGCGCCGGCCCGTTCTGGAATCCAAATGCACATTCAAACCCGCTCGACACTGCTCACCGCGCATGAGGCACCGACCACGGCAACCCGCCGTATCGGCCTTGCTCTGCCCTGCGCGTCCGCGCTGATTCGTCCGTGGCCCCGTCACGCCGCCGCATGCCGCGAGGCATGCCCGGCCAACAGCCACCCGACGCATCCGTTGCTCCATCCCGCCTGCGCTGCCACCGCAAACGGCAAGCGGGCGAACTTCGACATCGGCTAACCCCTGCCCACCCCGACCGGGTGGGCCATTTCACCAGGAGAACCCCATGACTGCGACGACTGTGCGACCCGCCTACCGCCCGCATTCCAGAACACACATCACGAGACATCGATATGGACCTCCATACCGCCCGCGAGATCGTCGCTTGCCTTGATGGCCAGCGCACCGTCTACCCCTACTACCGCGACCGCTACGGCATCGGCCTGCTGCACCAGCTCAGCCGCCAAGCCCCGCGCGACCAACCGCTGACCGTCGCCACGCTGAAAAAGTCGCACTACGCCCCGTTGCTGCAAAAGCCGCGCGTCAAATCCGTGCTGGCCCAGCTCGGCCACGACCAGCTGGACGAACCTTACCTGGCCGCGCACGACCACGACCCGCAGCAGGAACCCTTCGTCCTGACCCTCGGCACCTGGGGCAGCGAATACCGCTCGCAACGTTTCTACCGGCAAACCTCCCGCCCCGGCTTCAACCTGGTGTTGCAGCTCAACTTCAACCGCCAGCACGACCGGCAATACGGCCGCCTGGGTTGCGAGCACTCCGCACTCAACTACTGCAACCACCCGGTTTCCCCCGACCGCAACACCCTGGCCTGGGCGCGCATCGACCTGGACTGGGCCAGCAACAGCGCCTTGATCGAAGAAATCCAGTCGGACTGGATACGCAGGGCCGCCTGGCTGGCGGAATCGGTGGAACGCAAGCTCCGCAACGGCCGATCCCCCATGGAGCCGACCCACATGTACGGACTAAGCTGCCCGCTGACCGTCGCCCTGGCCTATTGCACCGCTGTGCAGCAGCGCTACACGGCGATCTGGGCTGAAGCCATGCTCTGGGCGGCCATCCTGTTCATCCGCGAGACGCTGGGTCTGCGCCACGTCTACTACCACAGCGAAGCCAGCGGCCGGCTACTGAAGCGCTTCGGCCGCAACGCGCCGCCCCGGTCGCTCTATACCGACCTGCCGAGGAAGTTCTGCCTGACGCCGACGGAGGACGTGCCGGAGTTTCTGCTGGGAGACCACCATGTGCAGCGGGTGCTGCGGCGGAATCCGGAGGTGAGGTTTTTCCGGCTGATGCACTGATGAGTACATACCGAGTGTGGCCAAATGGAGCTGGGAATGCAGGCCGGGGGCAAAGCGGCTACTGACGCCTCCGGGATGCAACATCCTCGACAAACGCCGGCCTGTCTGACAAGACCCGGACGTCTTTTGCGATGTCGTTGGATACCAGGAACTGCATCGACACCCTGCGC
>CBIHQA010000202.1:0-6961 GCA_966211475.1 uncultured Neisseriales bacterium | reverse complement strand
CTACGACCTCTACCTCGACCCGGCCCACCGCGGTGCAGGCCACGCCCGGCGGATGATGCAAAACGCAGCCGACTATGTACGCGAGCAGGGCCTCCCGGCCATGACCTGGAACACCGCACCTGACAACCACACCGCCCAGCGCCTGTACGACAGCTTGCCGGCCACCCGCAGCACCTGGTTCGAGTACGAGTGGCGGTTTTAACCCCCAACATCCGTATTGGTCGATTGGGCTTCGCCTACGGCTCACCCCAAGCAACAACCTCTCTGTAGGAGCGGGCCATGCCGGCGACCGTCCTCTCTTCGAAGTGCCGTTGGTCGCGGGCACGACCCGCTCCTACAACGGCGCCCACCCGTCGTTCTCTCGCAACACACTGTCAAAATCCTGCACGTTTCCCCTTCACATGAACAATAGTTCACTTTACACTTCAAAACACCAAGCGCTTGCTTGACAAGTGTCGAACGGAACGGTACAAAACCCGCACCGATCAAACACTTGTTTCAAACGCGCCAAACCGAACGATCCTATAGTGAAATCAAGCCGTCGCGTCGGATGGACCGAGCCGCGGCACAGATGGAGCACTGTCATGGCAATCTACAAGGCCCCGCTGCGCGACATGAAGTTCGTGATGCACGAACTGCTGGATGTCGATAGCACCCTCGCTACCCTGCCCGGCTACGAAGACGCGACGCCGGACATCGTCGACCAGTACCTGGAAACCGCCGCCCAGTTCGCCGAGAACGAACTCGCGCCGATCAACCGCGCGGCCGACGAGGAAGGTTGCCACTTCGACGCCACCACCCACAGCGTGAAGACCCCGGCCGGCTTCAAGGAAGCCTACGCGCAGTTCTGCGAGCTGGGCTTCACCAGCCTGGACTGTGATCCGGCCTACGGCGGCCAAGGCATGCCCAAGACCCTGTCCTTCCCGGTGATGGAGATGCTGAACTCCGCCAACGTGGCATGGGCGATGTACCCGGGCCTGAGCCACGGCGCCTACAGCGCGATCCTGGCGCACGGCACCGACGAACAAAAGGACACCTACCTGCCGAAGATCATCTCCGGCGAGTGGACCGGCACCATGTGCCTGACCGAACCGCATTGCGGCACCGACCTGGGCCTGCTGAAGACCAAGGCGGAACCGGCGGCCGACGGCAGCTACCGCATCACCGGCACCAAGATCTTCATCTCGGCCGGCGAGCACGACTTCACCGACAACATCATCCATCTGTGTCTGGCACGCCTGCCGGATGCGCCGAAGGGCAGCGCGGGCATCTCGCTGTTCATCGTGCCGAAGTTCCTGCTGGACGCAAACGGCAACCCCGGCGAACGCAACACCGTGTTCTGCGGCGCCATCGAACACAAGATGGGCATCAAGGCTAACGCCACCGCCGTGCTGAACTTCGACGGCGCGGTCGGCTACCTGATCGGCCAGCCGAACAAGGGCCTGGCCGCGATGTTCACCATGATGAACGCCGCCCGCCTGGGCTGCGGCATGCAAGGCCTGGCGCTGGGCGAAGTGGCCTTCCAGAACGCGCTGATCTACGCCAAGGAACGGCTGCAGATGCGCGCACTGGGTGCCCCCAAGTTCCCGGAAAAAGCCGCCGACCCGATCATCGTGCATCCGGACGTGCGCCGCATGCTGCTGACCGGCAAGGCCTATACCGAAGCCGGCCGCGCCTTCGCCACCTGGCTGGCGCTGCAACTGGACATCGAGGAAAAAGCCGCCGACGAGGAAGCCCGCAAGGACGCCAACGACCTGGTGGCGCTGCTCACCCCGATCGCCAAGGCCTTCATGACCGACAACGGCTATGAGATCGCCAACGCCAGCATGCAGTGCTACGGCGGCCACGGCTTCATCCGTGAATGGGGCATGGAGCAGTTCGTGCGCGACTGCCGCATCAGCCAGATCTACGAAGGCACCAACGGCATCCAGGCACTGGACCTGCTGGGCCGCAAGGTGCTGATGGACCAGGGCCAGAAGCTGCGCAAGTTCACCAAGATCGTGCACAAGTTCTGCCAGGCCGAGGAAGGCAATGCCGCGCTGGCCGAGTTCATCGCGCCGGTCGCCAAGCTGAACAAGGAGCTGGGCGACCTGACCATGGCCATCGGCATGCAGGCGATGCAGGACCAGCAGGCTGTCGGCGCCGCCGCGGTGGACTACCTGCGCCTGCTGGGCCACCTGGTGTTCGGCTTCTTCTGGGCCCGCATCGCCAAGGTCGCGGCCGAGAAGGCCGCCGGCGATACCGACGGCTTCTACAAGGCCAAGCTGGAAACCGCCCGCTTCTACTTCGCCCGCCTGTTCCCGGAGACTGAAGCGCTGAAGCTCAAGCTGAAGGCTAACCTGAACACGCTGATGGCATTGGAATCCGATCAGTTCGGTTTCTATTGAGCCTGCTGGCAACGGGGGCACGCCTCCGTGAGACTTTCCCATCTTGCTCTCCCGTCCAACGGCGGGAGAGCAAGATGGCGATACCGTGCATCACCCCCTATGGCCGCCCTTCGTGGGCGGCTTTTTTTGTTCGCCATCAAGCTGAATGCAGATAGCGGGGCATGCGTGGGGGTTGGCATGTTACGATATTGTCATCAATGATCAGGTTGCTTTGTCATGCGTTCCCTGTTGATCGGTCTTTCCCTGCTACCCACCGTTGTCCTCGCCGCCCCGCCCGACCTGGCCACCACGGCCGGCTTCACCGCCACCTGCCAGCAGCAGCCGGCGGACGCCAACGCGCTGAAGACCAATGCCGACCGCCAGGCCTTTTCGGTCTGCCACGACGTGGCCCTGGTGAAGAAGATCGCCCGCTGGGTGAACGAAGACCTGAAATCGCTCGATGGCGACAAGGATGGCGAACGCCTGCGCCAGACCATCCGCCGGCAACTCGGCGAAGTCCGCGACGACCTGCGTAGCGTACGCGAGGTGCTGACCCGCCTGAAGCTGAAATCCGGCGAAGGGTTGGAGCTGGCACCCGGCCAGTGGCAAGACGACCTAGACGGCGACGGCAAGGTCGAAACCTGGGAGCGCTACTTCTTCGCCATCCCCCAGCGCGGTGAACATCCGCCGCGCTTCATGGCACCCAGCAACGATCCGGACTATTACGCCGCCGAATACGCACCGGAGGCCAAATTCCGCGTCGACCAGAGCGACGTGCTGTGGGCGCTGTCCTACCACCAGTTCGCCGAAGGCGCCGTGGAAACCGTGCTCGCCTATACGCTGGACCTGAAGGCACCGGGCGACAAGATCGTGGTGCTGGCGGAACCGGCCAGGCTGAAGCAAGCCCACCGGCTGATCGCTGACGGCATGGCGACTTCGCGCCGCATGCTCGATAGCGTGCAGGCGGAAAAGGACGACGACGAGGAGTGGATCGCCAACCCGCGCCAGCGGAACAGCGTGTTCCCGCTGCCGCTGGATGAAGGCAGCTTCAAACTGTGGCGCGACATCCTCGCCGAGCTGACGCCGCTGTGGCAGGGCAAGACCCTGCTCGCAGCGGGAGAAGCCGAACGCCGTACCGTGCGTGTGGCCGGTGAAATCTGCCCGACCGGCCAAGGGTTGGACATCGCCCGGCTCTACCGGCAGCCGGTCCGCTATCCGCTGGATCCGCGCGGCTTCATCCAGGCCTGCCGTCCGATCACCGCGAAGGCGCCAATGAGCGGCCTGGCAAAGGTGCTCGCAGACGCCGCGGCCCACGGAGAACGGGAACCGGATACGCAACTCGCCCGCTTCCTGCGCCACCTGTACTGGGTCAACTGATCGTGCTGCCTTCGACGACCGCTACCCGGCGCGTGGCCGGGGCGGAGCCGGCCGATGTCAGCTGTACCGTCTGGCAGTTGCACCTACCGATGGTCGCCCCGACCTGCTCGCTCCGCCAGCCTACTGGCAAGATGGCACGGTTATACTGGTCACAACGGCCCCCGCTCGTGGCGGGCCCACACGTCCTTTCGCAGGAAAGGACCGATGCATTGCCAGTCATTCGTACAGGGGAAGCACACCATGACCACACGCCGGGTTCTGATCGTCGACGACAGCCGGGTTTCACGCATCATGATCCGGACGGCGATGGTCGCCCGGCATCCCGACTGGGAATACGTGGAGGCAGCGAACATCGACGAAGCGGTCGCCAAGGTGGCGGAGGGCCACATCGACCTGGTTTCGCTGGACTACAACATGCCGGGCCTGACCGGCCTGGACGGTGTGGAACTGCTGCGCGCCCAACAGCCGGGCATCCGCATCGTGCTGCTGACCGCCAATATCCAGCAGGCCACCCGCGACCGTGCTGCTGCGATGGGTGTGAGCTTCGTCGACAAACCGGTCAGCGAGGCCTCGATCGGGCGCGTGCTCGGCGCACTGGAAGCCTGATCATGTTCGCCCTGACGCCATTGCAACACGACGCCCTGTGCGAGTTGTTCAACCTGGGCGTCGGCCAGGCAGCCGCGGTGATGAGCCAGATCGTGCACGAGCCGATCGAACTGTCCGTCCCGCATATCGAATTCGTCGACGCGAGCCATGCACTGCTGAAGTCGGATGACGGCTCGGTGGGCATCTGTGGCGTGTCGCAGCGCTTCGCCGGACAGTTTCCGGGGGTGGCGCTGCTGATGTTCCCGCAGCAGCAGAGCCTGGAAATCGTGCGTCTGATGATGCAGGACAACGTGCCGCTGGAGCAGTTGACCGAGCTGGAACAGGACGCGCTGCTGGAAGTCGGCAACATCCTGCTCAATGTCTGTATCTCCAGCCTGTCCGACATGCTGGCGATCCCCATGCAGTCCGACCTGCCGGAGCTGTACCTGTGCGGGTCGCACGACATCCTGTCCGACCTCGATTGGCATGACAGCACCGTGATGCTGCTGCAGATCCGCTTCTCGGTGGAACACCGCAGCATCGACGGGCAATTGGCGTTCATCCTCAGCATGCCGTCGCTGGAACAGCTGCGCATGGCGCTGGACCGCTACCTGGGCCAGATCCCGGGCGCGCTCTGATGTATCAGTCCTTCATCTCGCAGATTCTGGGTGCCATCAAGGTCGGCATCCTGATCTTCGATCCTCAGGAACGGTTGATCCTCAGCAACGACTGGTTCAACCGCTTGGCCGGCTGGGAGCGCGCACCGATCAGCGCATCCTTCACCGAGATGTTCCCGGCACTGGCGGGTGGCCGGACCCACACCGCCATTACCCAGGCACTGCAAAAGGGGACGGCCAGCCACATCTCCCACAAGCTGAACCGCACGCCCTTCCCGCTGCTGCACAAGATCGGGCCGAATGCCGGTCAACCGCTGGACCAGCTGATCGAGATTTCCCCCATTATCGACGACCAGGGCGAGCGCTGGGCGTTGGTGGTGATTCGCGACCTGTCCACCGCCGTGCAGCACGAGCGGGTACTCCGTGCCCAGGCCGAGGAACTTCGCAAGCATTCCTTCATCGACGGCCTGACCGACATCCCCAACCGCCGACGCCTGGACCAGTACCTGACCGACGAGCTGATGCGGGCACGACGCAACCGCAATACGCTCGCGCTGATTCTGTTCGACGTGGATCAGTTCAAGGCTTACAACGACCTGAGCGGGCACCTGAACGGCGATACCTGCCTGCGGCAGATCGCCCAGATTGCCACCTCGCAATTGTCCCGCCCGGGTGATCTGATCGCCCGTTATGGCGGCGAGGAATTCGCCATCGTGCTGCCGGATACCGATTTGACTGGTGGCATGCGGGTGGCGGAACGCGTACGGCAGGCAGTGGAAGGTGCCCAGCTGCCGCACCCTGGCTCGATCGTAGGCCCGTACGTCACGATATCGCTAGGAGTATCGGCGGTGCAGCCCACGGTGGAGCCGGACCGGTTCAGCCTGCTGGAAGCGGTCGACAAGGCGCTTTATCAGGCCAAGCATGGCGGGCGGAACCGGTCGGTCGCACTGGAAGTAAAACGACACTGAAGAGCGGGTGAGCGGAACAGCCGTCGCAGCGGCACTGGAAATGAAAAACGCCCCGATCGAGCCGGGGCGTTTTTGCAGGTGCGGCGAGGCTCAGCCCAGCTTGCGGAACAGCTTGGTGAACTTCATCAGTTCCGGGATGTTGTCGACCTTGATCTTGCCCATCATGAAAGCCATGGTCGGATCGGACTTGCCGGTTTCCACCGCCAGATAGGTGTCGTCGGACATCGAGACGGTACACTTTGCCGTACCCTGCAGACCCTTCTCGACCGAGCACACGCCACCTTCCAGTGCCACGGTGTATTCACCGCCAGTCGCACCGGAAATCTTGAAGTGGAACACGGACGACAGGCCGGCGGCCTCTTCCGCCTTCAGGCGGCTGGGCAGGGTGGCGAAGATTTCGTCGACGGTTTGCGGGGCGGACATGTTCAGGTCTCCAGATTCTATCTATCGGGCCGCGCGCTGCACGGCCACCGGCATGGGTTCAGCGCTTTCAAACAAGCGTTTGATTGATCGCATGAAATGCAGCATAGCACAGGCTTTTCAGGGTGAGAACGGGTCACGCACGAAAAGGTGAATGCTCGTTCAAGTCATCCACATAGCGATCGGTCGCCACATGTTCCCGCGCCACGAAACGCGCGATCGCCTCACGGAAATCCGGGTGCGCCACCCAGTGCGCGCTCTGAGTGACCACCGGCATCAACCCGCGTGACAGCTTGTGTTCCCCCTGCGCACCGCCTTCGAAACGGCGTATCCCGGCGCCGATCGCCCAGCGGATGCTTTCATGGTAGCAAGCGGCGAAGTGCAGGCCAGGAAAGCGTTCGCGTGCATTCGGATCGGGGCAGCCCCAGTAGCGGCCGTAGAGCGTGTCGCCCGCACGGACATTGAGCGCCATGGCCAGTCGCCGTCCGTCGACCCAGGCCAGCACCAGTACCATCGCCTGCCGCAGATGCGTCAACAGGTGGAGGAAGAACGCGCGGTTGAAATACGGTGGATTGCCGTGGGCGTAATAGGTGGATTCGTAGCAGCGCCAAGCGAAGTCCCAGTCCTC
>CBIHQA010000201.1:0-6989 GCA_966211475.1 uncultured Neisseriales bacterium | reverse complement strand
AAATGCAGTCCAGAACGTGCGCAAACTCCCCTTCGACGAATCGAACCGGAACGACACAACACGAGGATCGGAGATCACGGCCGGGTCGATCACGAAGGACTGTTTGAGCACGTCGCCATACACAAGCTGGATAACCTGGGGAACGCTGACCGACTGAAAGTCGAACTTCACAGGCTGTGCGGGAGGGGGGAGCACCTGCGCGTGGGCAAGTGCGCAGAACACGAGAGCAAGCGTCGCAAGCAGCTTTTTCACTTCAACACCTCCGGCGCTTGAACGATAGGCGCGCGAGGAATGCGCCCAGTCCAGCGTGCAACCCGCGCACCGTCAACGTCTCCAACCATCACAGGGCCGAAGGATGTGAAGACGCTGGGGCTTTCGACACGAAGCCGCCCGGCCTCGTCAGAGACAACCACCCAACGGTCAGTGCCGGATTGATACTCACCAACGATTCGCCATGAGTCGGACATGGGCAGCGGATTGGCTTTGGAAACGGAAGGCTGCGGTGCTGCAACCGGTGAAGCGGTAGCCGATGGAGGGCGAGAACTCTCCGCTGCTGTGGGGTGGAAGAAGCGCCAGATAGACACGCCAGAAATGATCGACAACACGACGAACCCGCCCGCGTACATCCACAAGGTTCGATTGCCCAAGATGTTCTGCCTCTTGTCGATTGCAGACTCTGTTCCTTGGCCGCCAGCGTAGGACTGATAGAGGGGAAAGATTTCAGGGTCGTAGGACTTCTGACGGTGATCGATGCGCGTTTTGCCGTTGATCTTCCAGCCCTCATGAATGTCGACGCGGTAACGCTTGGCAAGCCCAAGGGACTTGTGCTTCTGCATCCTGAATGTGAACTCAATGACGTTCTTCACCGACCGATGCAGGCCGGTCACGTCTTGGGTCATCAACGCGACATCGCACGCGACGGAGGTTTCAGGATGCACGTAATGCCGGTGCATCCGAAAGAACTGCATGTGCTCATGGCTCAGCTTGCCAAGGTCTGTGCCCCAAAAGCGCCAAGCTTCGTCTACCGCTACGAGGTCGCCCCCCTGAACAACGGACTCAAGCTCCGCCTTCTCCTCGTCAGGGAAGAACTGAGGCTGGGTGATCCGGTCATTGGTGACATGCACGATGCAGCCCAACTTCTCAGTGTCTGCATCGCGCTTGTTGACGAGGTACTCGTGAATGCGGTCTTCATCGATGCCGCTAACGTTCGTCACGACCCGTCGCCCCTGTGACACGGCTTCGAGGATCACGGACGACACAACCTCGTAGGACTTCCCCGAGCCTTGCAGGCCGCAATAGCAGTTGATCGCCATACGTTACCCAATCAGAGGGATGCGACGGATGATGAACCGCGTCGCGTAGGCGGATAGAACCAGGGGGATGCCAACCGATGCGTTGAACAGGTCGAGGAAGTACCAAACGCCAGCAGGGATCGATCCCAAAGAAGAACTGATGTTGCCCGCGCTGGGGAACAGCCCCGACGACACGAGCACCTGCATGAACTCACTTGTGACGAAGAAGAGGGCAAAAAAAACGGCGAACTTGACGATCACCGACCGGACGAGGAACGCCAGTGCTGCGTTCAGGGCTGACAGAAGAATGCCGAACATGATGGGTCAAGCCCTCAAGATGATGAAAGCTGCTGTCATGGCCCAAACAGCAGCCATGATGGCGTAGAGCGCTGAACGCTGTTCCTCGCTAATCGTGCAGTGCGCATCCATCACGATTTGCTTGCCGAACACGTTGAAGGCGGGCTTCGGACAAGTGGCTTGATGCGATGGGACAACGAAGCTACGGAAGTTAGGGAAGAGGTCCAGCAGCGGCTGAAGAATCTGGCGAGCCGTGGGCGTCGGTTCGAGAGTGGGAGAACCGATGCCAGGATCAGGGCCGAGGTTCTGCAACGGCGCACTTGGGGCAGGATTGGTACTCGGCGGTGTCGCTGCGGAAGGGTCTTGAGACGTCGCGGTCGGGGAAGACGGCAAAGCCCAAGGTGAATTTGTCGCAGGCTGTGGGCTCACAAAATCCTGGACGGTAGGCCAGCGGTCTGGGTTGGCCTGCCGCCATGCGTCTACCTCGGCGGTCGTGATCGGATCGCTGGCGATATAGGGGAGGCCGCTGTAGCCCGGCTGCGCAGCGGCGTCACGCCAAACCTTGTCTGCGAGAGAAGCGACGACTTGAGGATTGAGAGGTTTTGACAACTCTGACGCAGGAAGCGCGTCAACGGCCTGCTGCGCAGTGACCTTGGCGTCAGGCTGCGTAGTCGCGGGAACAGGGATGCACGAGGAGGCGCGGTACACAAAGCCGGGCTGGCAGCTACCCGGCGCACCGCTGGCGTAGTAGGTCGCACCCATGGCTGCGTACCCAGTTTGCTTGTAGCCAGTTGCCTTGTTGACCCGAGTGACCAAGCAGCTTGTCTTGGTCGGGTTTGACGTTGTTGTGCAGGTGCCGACCTCATAGGTACTGGTCGAATCAGCAGGCCAGTTGATGGAGACAGCGGTTTGAATACCGCTCAGCGCATCGCCACTGTAGATACCCAAAATGCTGGTCTGCCAGTACGCGCCGCCAGCGGCCAGACCATTGCCAGTCTGCAAGGCTTGGTTCTGATGGGTGGTTATCGGGGTAGCGTCTGCTGGGTTCGAGGGAAAGAGCCAGTCAATGATGCCGTTAACCGCCAGAGTGACGCCAACAGTAACAACAGCGCCCACACCGACAGAAATCGCCACGGTAGCCCAGGCAGGGGCTGTAACAGCACCTGCCACGATGGCAGCGGCAGTGCTACCCGCAACAGTGCCAACGCTGCCAGAAACCAGATTGAGTGTTGCGCCAAAACGCGGGTCGTTGGCGGCAAATCCTCGCTTGAATGCCTTTTGTTGGATGGCTGCTGAGATTGCACTTTGCATTCTGGAAACTGGTACGGCTTGAGCCAGCGAGGAGTTGATGAAGAAGCAAGACAGCAGGAATGTGACGAAGAGCCGCTTCATGTCATTGGTCCTTGCTGATGCCAGCGACGACAGCCCAGCCGCAGACGATGCCCCAGGCGAAGATGAACAAATACCAGAGCTGGACGATGGTCATTTCAAGCCCCTTGAGCGCTTCCAGTGCGGTAGGCGCGATTGCTAGATTCGCGTCGATACCTGCGCTTGAACTCGAAGACGGTGGGAGAGAAATCGATTGCCATTGATCCTCCAAAAAAGAAATGGGGCGGGTGTTGAACCCCGCCCCGAACGGCCGGAGTTCCGAAGGATCAGCCGCGAATCATCGACAGCACGGTCTTCGCGCCACGAATGGCAACGTAGACGCCAGCCAGCAGACCGCCGATGGCCAGCACAGCGGTGATCACCGTGCTGAAGTCGATGGCGTTGGTCAGCGGCGTCAGGTCCGGTGCGGTGCCAGCGGCGAAAGACAGGACGGGGGAAGCGGCCACAGTGGCCATAGCGAGGTTCTTCAGCGTCTTCATGGGATTTCCTTTCGAGAGAGAGAAGACATACGGGAAAGCGCCCGTTCGCATTGACCTATCCACGGCGGACCATTTCGAGGACAAGTCCAATTCCATGTGAGGCGAAATAGAGGCCGACAACCATCGAGAAGGCAAGGCCCCACACCCCTGCCGCATAGGCGTAATCGAATTCGCCCAATGCAGCGTCAATTGCGTTCTGCTGTGCCGAGTCAAGCAGGTAGGCTTGAACCCTGCTGGGTACGTAGTACTGCGAGCCGACACGAGGACAAGCAGCTTGCTGTGCTGTGGTAGCGGACGTGGCAGGCACGCACACCACGACGTTTTGCAAAGTCCCCGTTGCCATAGATCAAGACTTAAGCAGCCTTCTTGGCGGGCGTGGCTTGGGCGTCACTGGGCTGCACGAACCGAAGGTTGTGAACCACGGTGACCTTCTTTTCCCGTTCGCCGCTGCCCTGCAAGACTTCTTCAAGTTCGACCTCGACCTCAATGGGGCCAGTGGAAAGCAGGTTCATGTGCTTGATGCGCTCGTAGTTGGACGAGTCGCCCCACTTCACGGCCTCATAGCCAAGGCCCATGGTGCCGCCCGGGTTCTTCTGGGGCGTCATCAGCCAAAGGTGGGTTGCGTCGAAGACGACGCCCGTTTCCTTGATGACGCCCTTGGAGGCGTAAGCGTTCATGAGGTAGGTGCGCTTGGTAAAGCGGGAGTTTGCGAGGAAGAGAGACATAGAAAGCTCCTAGAAGGTTGACTTCTCCGGCGGGTCCGGAAGGTTGTTGACAAAGGAGATGACGTCATCGAAGTTGCCGACGCTGGCGATCTGCAACAGGACAACCCGAGCGTCAAAGGGCTGTCCCAACACCTTGAGCCACTGATCGAACGTCAGCGATCCAAGAAGTACGGCGGGCTCTTCCTGAGCCTCTGCAATCTGTTCATCGGTCAGGTCGTCAATGTCGAAGCGAGCCTTCAGCCCGCGTGACCAAACGAGCTGTCGAGTGCTCTCAATTCGGTTCTCGCCCATCCGGCTGACGGACGTGGCGTACTCGACCCAAGACTTCCCTGCGGCTTTGTCGCCTTCAGAGAACTGGCCCAGCAGTCCGAAAGGGGTGAAGGAATCGCCGCGAGCGCTCTTCAGCGCCCCTCCGGCGACCTCGTACTCAAGACCCCATTTCCCAACGTAGTCACCGGCAGCGTTGCCGCCACGTACATCGAGGGCGAGACGAGGAAGGTCCCAGTCATATTCCTTGCGAGCAGCCGAAGCCCAGCGAGCCCAAAGGGAATCACCGACTTCTGACCACAGCAACGGACGCTCGCAGAAGAGCAGGCTGTGAACGTGAGGATGCCAACCGTTGAGGCCCTTGGTGAACTCAAGGGCGCGTATCTGCCCGACGATGCCGAAGCGCTCACGGAAGAGCTTGGCCGATTTGCCAGCATTTAGCCGGTCAAAAAGACGCTGGAGACGCTCTAGAACATGTGCGCAAGAGTCACTTGCTGCGTGAGGGACGGTGCAAGTCAGAAGACCACAAACGCCGCCGCTTTCGTTCATGCGGTTGGTGGCGACAACCAGTTCAGCGCGACGGCGAACTGCAATCTTCCTAGCGCAAACAGGGCAGTGCCAAACTGAGCCGCATTGAACGATGCCGCCGAAGTGAGCACGCTTGTGCTGCAACGCGCGATAAATCTCAACGCCTTTCTTTTGGTCGACGACACCGACACCGCAGCGAACGACTCGATACGCAGGAACCTCAGCGCCGCTGTCCTTGACCCACCGAAAGCGAGCAAGCAGCTTGCGGGCCGCCGATCGCAAAAGGTAGCTGGTGGCTACGGCCTCGAACTGATCGACTTCATACAGGCCGGGGCCAACCTGCTTGCGGACTTCTCCGCTGTCCAGATCGACTTCGATGCCAAAGCCCTTTGGTAGAGGCAAGGTGACGAGTTCTTGGTCCATCACGCACGCCCCTTCTTGGTTAAGGTGACGGCGTTTTCGCCATATATACCAAGGGGCGACTTTCGGGCGGCAGAGCCGCTACCTGTGCGTCCGTCCTCGCTGACGCTGCGGGCGGGCGCACGGGTAGCGGCAAGTGCCGAATAGAAGGACATGGCCCGGCTGTTCAACTCAGGCCAAAAGTCCATTTGGGCGGGAACAACGAGGCGACGCCGCTTCACAGAACGAACTCCTGAGCACGTTCGGCTGCCTTGAGTCGGACGGCCTCGACGTTGATGAAAACGCGACGCCCAACAGTGATCTGGGGCCAGTACCCACGCTCAGCTTGAGCGACCAGCACGCCAATCGGCAGTCCAATAGCGTGGGCAAACGCCTCTCGAGTCATCAGTGGCGCTGTTGGAAGTGCAGATTGAGTAGTAGAGTCCATGTCGGGTACACAGTGCGCTGTCGTGCTGGCTTACATATCTGTGTATTAAATACACAGTAACGCAAAGCATACACAATAAACCGGCTATGTCAATACACGAGCGGTTCAATCAGGTATTGCTACTGACCGCGCCAACTGAAAAGCGCAACAAGTGGCTTGAAGACCAGACGGGCATCCCAGCTTCAAAGTGGATGCAACTGCTGCTTGGCCGCCAGAAGTGCACGCCAGAAATGCTCGAAGCCTTCTGTCAGCGATGGCCTGAATACGCTGAGTGGCTAATGACTGGGGACGTGCTTGTGACGCAGCAGTCACCAGCGATGGCTTCCACGGAAGAACTGCTGGACAGCGCTATGCAAAAAGTCAAAGCGGCCAGCAGCAAGGAAGAGTTTGAACAGGCATCGCAGGGGCTGGCTAAGGCCGTAGCTTTTGCCGCTGTCTTTAGAAAGTCAGGAAGCCCGGACGATGGCAATCACGAAAAGTGAAGGCGGGTGGAAGGTAGACATCCAGCCAGGAGGCCGAGGAAGCAAGCGGTTTCGGAAGACGTTCAAAACCCAGGCTGAAGCCAAGGCCTGGGAGGCATGGCTAACCACGCAGGTCAACCAGGACACGAGCTGGACACCTGAGAAGCGAGACACGCGCAAGTTGTCGCAGCTGGTGGAGGCTTGGTTCACAGCTCACGGTCAGAGCCTTCGAGCAGGCGAAGGGACAAGGAAGCGTCTACTAGCTGCAGCGAAGGCGATGGGCGATCCGGTGGCTGACCGGTTCAACGTCGAGATATTTTCAGCCTATCGAGCTAACCGGATAAAGGCGGGCATCACAGCCGCCAACATGAACCGTGAGCTGGCCTACTTACGAGCCATGTTTAATGAGCTGGCGAGGTTAGGCACATGGCCGCGTGAGAATCCGTTGGGCAAGCTGCGGCAGTTCAAGATCAGCGAAAGAGAGCTGACCTACTTGACCACCGAGCAAATCGGGCAATTGCTGGCCGAGTTGAGAAACGCGCGCAATGTCCACGTCTTGTTGATCACAAAGCTGGCACTTTCCACCGGAGCGCGTTGGAGCGAGGCCGAGGAAATGCAAATCGCCCAGGTGGGGCGCGGCATCGTCCAGTTCGGAACGACCGCCGTCCTGGCTGGCGGCGGGCCCGTCGGCCTCAGCGGCCGGC
>CBIHQA010000200.1:0-7014 GCA_966211475.1 uncultured Neisseriales bacterium | reverse complement strand
CCGAAATGCCGCCGCCACTCAGGACGATATGGACGTCCGGCTGGCCAAGCGTGCCACCGATACTCAATTGCGATGTGACCTCGCGATCCGCCAGTAGACCCTGCGCGTGCAGGGCCCCCTGCATGGCGAACGGTTTGCGGCCATCCACTTCCAGACGGGCAGTCGCCTCGCCCAGCGGCGTAATGAGGCGCGACACCCGCAAGCGGTGCAAGCGGCCATCGCTGGCAGCGGACAGCATCAGGCCCCTTGCCTGCTCCCGCCCATCCACCCACAGCGTATCGAGCGTCAGGCTGCGCATCGAGAACGTCAGTGGCAGTTCCAGCGTCTCCGGCAAGGTGACTGATGCGGAGACAGGCGGCGCGGCAGAAGGCCGGTGTTGCAGCGACAACTTGCCCAAGGACAGCCGCCGGACATCCAGCTCGCCATGCAGCAAGGCGGGCGCATTCCAGAGCAGATCGACCCGATCGACCTTCACATCCAGCGTTGACAACCGGACCGACAGGCCGCTGATGCGCAGCCCATCGTAAAACCGGCCCGAGGCCGACCCCAGCTGCACCGGATAGCCGCCGAGGTAACCGGCCGTCTTCAGCAGCGCAATCGCACCTTGGGTAGTCCCGAGCAGCCAAGCCAGCAACCCGAGCGGCAGCGCCAATAGCAACAGCAGGCCCAGCAGCCTGCGAAGCAGGCGCCAACCAAGTCGGGGCGGACGAGGCACGGCATTCGAGGGCGGTGTTTCAGCCATCAGAACGCCACCCCCAAGCTGAAGTGCAGTCGCCACTTCCGGGTAGCCTGCCCATAGGCCACATCGAGCGCCAGCGGTGCAACCGGACTGAACCAGCGCACACCGACCCCGATGCCACGTACAGCGCGGAAGCCCTTCCAGCTATCCGCCGCGTTGCCGGCATCAATGAACGCCGCCGCCGCCCATTCCGGCCGGATCGGGTACTGGTATTCCAGGCTGGCGCTGCCCACCACCCGCCCGCCGGTAATGGCACCATTGCGGCTGACGCCCAGGCTCTGATAGTCGTAACCGCGCACCGAGCCCGATCCACCGGTACGGAACAGCTGGCCGACCGGTACTTCGTCGGCATCGCGCGCCCACACCTGGCCAGCCTCCACCCGCGCCACCACCGTGCCCTTGCCGTTTTCCGGCGTCCAGTACCAGGCCGTCTTGCCGTACAGGCGAACAAACGAGGTGTCCGACAGCAGACCTTGCGCGGCACCGCCCACCTGCACGTTCCACAGGAAGCCATTCGCCGGCCGCAATTCACTATCCAGATCTCGCCGCGACCAGGCATAGGATGCAATCAGCGCCTGCTGGGTGCCGTTGGACACGCCGTTCAAGCGGGACGATTCCCGCGTGTACTCCAGCCCCAGCGTCGCATCGATGCGGCCGCGCTGCCGCCGCTGGAAGCCTCCCAGCTTGAAGGAACGGGTATCCAGCCCCTGCACGTCGCTATGCGCCAGCCCGGTATAGGCGCCGTAGGAATACCCCTCCGCCGTCTTGGGTAGCGCTACGCCCACGTCCACCGTCTGCTCGTCCCGGTTCAGGTTGGCGGTGTCGGTCAGCGTCCAGCCTTTGTCGAACAGGTTGTAGAACGCATGCCCGATCCGCACGCCGGGGCCGACGTCGGTCGAATACTTCAGGCCCAGGTCGAGCGAATGGCGCTTTTCCTCGGTGACCTGCACATGCACAGGAATCACCCCGTCCACCGCGCTATCCGGATTGGCATCGACCAGCACGGTGGTGAACTGCGGCGCCTGCTGCAAGGCGGCCTGGTAGCTCAGCAGATCGCCCTGCCGATAGGCGTCGCCCGGTTTAAAGGGGGCGAGCTGCAGCACTAAGTTCTGCGGGTAGCGCAGCAGGCCGGCCACTTCAATCTCGCCGAAACGGTAGGACGGACCGCTGTCCACCACCACCCGCAGATCGGCCTGATGCGTTTCGGGATCAATGCGCGCCCTGCTTTCTTCGATGCGCGCCGCCGGGTAGCGGTCCAGCAGCCAGCCCTGCAAAGCCTTGCGCTTGGCGCTGTCCCAGTCGTCCTGGCGGAACCGCCGGCCGGCTTGCAAGGGCCAGTCCTCGCGCATGGCGGCCACCCGGTCGCGGAAATCTTCGTCGCCGCGCGCCGCGCCCGTCACGTCCAGCGACACCGATTGCACAGTGACGGGCGCCCCGGGGTCCACGTGGACGACCACCTTGGGAATCGCGTCCGAGCTACGTTCCACGTCGATCTTCGCGTTGAAGTAGCCCTCGGTGCGCAGCAGCTCCTGCACCTCGCCCGGCGTCTCCTGCACCAGCAGGTTGAATCCGTCCGCATCCAGATCCGTATCGTCCAGCCGCTGCGCGAGCGAGAGGTATTGGCCGAGCAGGACGGTCAGGTTCTCATCGGGCGTATCGATGCGCAGACTGTAGGGGAAATCGGCGTAAGCCGCGGGAGCGAAGCCGGCGACAAGGAGTAGCAAAAGAGGGAGACGTGACAGGCGGATCGTCGGCATGGCGGGTTGGACAGTACAGCCCGGCGTGTGTTCTCGGGCGATGACGGCCCCGCTTTCTGGTGTGTCGGGGTCAGCCCGAAGTGTAGCCGGATTGGCCCCCGTCATGACAGATCGCTAGCCGCAAAAACACAAAGGCCGGGACTCCGCCCGGCCTTTGCATCGCTTCGAAGAAGCCTTACTTCATCGTCGGCATCACAAACTCGGCACCGGAGCGGATGCCCGTCGGCCAGCGGGTCGTCACTGCCTTCATCTTGGTGTAGAAGCGCACGCCTTCCGGACCATGCATGTGATGGTCGCCGAACAGCGAGGCCTTCCAGCCACCGAAGCTGTGGAACGCCATCGGCACCGGAATCGGCACGTTGATGCCGATCATGCCGACCTGGATGCGGTGGGCGAATTCACGGGCGGCGTCGCCGTCGCGGGTGAAGATCGCCGTGCCGTTGCCGTACTGGTGGTCGTTGATCAGCTTCACGGCGGATTCGAAGTCCGGCACGCGCACCACGGCCAACACCGGCCCGAAGATTTCTTCCTGATAGATAGTCATGTCCGGCGTGACGTTGTCGAACAGGCAGCCGCCCAGGAAGTAGCCGTTCTCGAAACCCGCCACCTTGTGGCCACGGCCGTCGACCACCAGGGTCGCACCCTCTTCCACCCCCTTGGCGACATAGCCGGTCACCTTTTCCAGGTGCTGCTTGGTCACCAACGGACCCATTTCGGCGTGCGGGTCGGTACCGACGTTGATCTTCAGGTTACGGGCACGTTCGGCCATGCGTTCGACCAGGGCATCGGCCACGTTGCCAACCGCCACCGCCACCGAGATCGCCATGCAACGCTCGCCGGCAGAACCGTAAGCGGCACCGGTCAGCGCGTCCACGGCTTGGTCCAGGTCGGCGTCCGGCATCACGATCATATGGTTCTTGGCACCGCCCAGGGCCTGCACGCGCTTGCCGTGATGGGCACCGGTCTCGTAGATGTACTTGGCGATCGGGGTGGAACCGACGAAGCTCACCGCCGACACATCCGGGTGGGTCAGCAGGCCATCCACCGCGCCCTTGTCGCCGTGCAGCACGTTGAACACGCCATCCGGCAGGCCAGCCTGCTTCAGCAGGTCGGCGATCATCAGCGCGGCCGACGGATCACGCTCGGACGGCTTCAGCACGAAGGTGTTGCCGCAGGCGATTGCCACCGGGAACATCCACATCGGCACCATGGCCGGGAAGTTGAACGGCGTGATGCCGGCAACCACGCCCAGCGGCTGGCGGGTGGTATAGGCATCGATGCCGGTACCGACCTGCTCGGTGAACTCGCCCTTCAGCAGTTGCGGGATACCACAGGCGAACTCGACCACTTCCAGGCCACGGGTGACTTCACCCATCGCGTCGGACACCACCTTGCCGTGCTCGGCAGAAATCAGCTCGGCCAACGCCTTGTGGTTCTGCTCCAGCAGATCCTTGAACTTGAACATCACGCGGGCGCGGCGCAGCGGGCTGGTGGCGGCCCACTTCGGGAAAGCAGCCTTGGCGGCGGCGACGACGGCATTCACATCGCTCTGCTCGGCCAGCAGGACCTGCTTGGTGGCTTCGCCCCAGGCCGGGTTGAACACGTCGCTCTTGCGGGTGCTTTGACCGCTGGTGAGCGCGCCGTTGATGTAGTGCTGAATCAGTTCCATGGACGTTACATCCCTCGTGTGGTGTGTGGCGTGACAACCCGTGGTTGCCGTTCTAATCAGGCAGATCGGTCCGCGTTGTATTGGCTCGATGGCCTCTCGCCTTCTCGTAGCCCGGACGACCGTGGCGGCCGGGGATGTCGGTGATCGGTTCACCGCAACCCCGGCCGCCCCGATGGGGCGTCCAGGCTACAAACTGGCGGTACGCGGACTCGACCACCCTCACTCCAGGTTCTTGATGATGTCGGCCAGCGTGGTGAAGATCTGGTCGATCTGAGACTTCTCGATAATCAGCGGCGGCGACAGCGCGATGATGTCGCCGGTGGTGCGGATCAGCACACCCTTGTCCCAGGCCTTCAGGAAGGCAGAGAACGCGCGCTTGGTCGGCTTGCCGGGCAGCGACTCCAGCTCGATGCCGGCCACCAGGCCCAGGTTGCGCAGGTCCTTCACATGCGGCAGGCCCTTCAGGCTGTGCACCGCGTCTTCCCAGTAGGAGGACAGCATGGCGGCGCGTTCGAACAGGCCTTCGTCCTTGTACAGGTCCAGCGTGGCGCTCGCCGCGGCGGCAGCCAGCGGGTGGCCGGAATAGGTATAGCCGTGCGGGAACTCGATGGCGCCCTCGGCGGCGGCATTCATGAAGGCATCGTGGATTTCCTGCTTCACGATCACCGCGCCCATCGGCACCGCGCCGTTCGACAGGCCCTTGGCGCAGGTGATGATGTCCGGCAGCACGTCGAACTTCTCGGCGCCCCAGGCAGAACCCAGGCGACCGAAACCGGTGATCACTTCGTCGAACACCAGCAGGATGCCGTGCTTGTCGCAGATTTCGCGCAGACGCTTCAGGTAGCCCTTCGGCGGGATCAGCACGCCAGTGGAACCGGCCACCGGCTCAACGATGATGGCGGCGATGGTGCTCGGGTCATGCAGCGCGGCGATGCGGCCTTCGGCGGCATTGGCCAGCTCGACGCCGCCGTGTTCCGGCTCGCCCTTGGAGAAGAAATTTTGCGGCAGGTGGGTGTGGCCGATGTGATCCACGCCCGGCAGCGCCACGCCGAAATGCTTGCGGTTGCCGGCGATGCCACCGACCGAGATACCGCCAAAGTTCACGCCATGGTAGCCACGCTCGCGGCCCAGCAGGCGGGTGCGGTACACATCGCCCTTCATGCGGTGGTAAGCCAGCGCCATCTTCAGCGCGGTGTCGGCGGATTCGGAACCGGAGTTGGTGAAGAACACGCGGTTCAGGCCCTTCGGCGCCATCGCGGCCAGCTTTTCGGCGGCGATGAACTGTTCCGGGTGGCCCATCTGGAACGGCGGCGCGTAATCCAGCTTGGCAGCCTGCTTCTGGATCGCTTCGGTGATCGGCTTGCGGTTGTGGCCGGCGTTCACGCACCAGAGGCCACCGGTACCGTCGAGGATCTGGCGACCGTCGATGTCCGTGAAATGCATGTCCTGCGCCGACACCAGCATGCGCGGCGCCGCCTTGAACTGACGGTTGGCCGTGAACGGCATCCAGTATGCGTCCATGTTCAGCGGCTGACCTTCGTAACTCAGGGCCATCTTGGTCTCCTCGTTGTGGATGGGGCAGACTGTATTGGAGTCGCCAATACAGTTACATGCACAGTCACCCACTACGGTACACTCACTGTATTGGAAGAAGTCCCTCAACAGCACAGCCTCCCCTCGCCCGCGGGGGAGACGGAGATGTCAGATGCAGCCGCTTTTCAGCGTCGACCCCAACGGCCCGGAATCGCTCGTCAACCAGATCGTCGCCGGGCTCACCCAGAAAATCCAGGCCCGCGCCCTGCGCCCTGGCAGCAAGGCGCCCAGCATCCGTGCCTTCGCCCAAGCCCACGGCGTGTCGACCTTTACCGTGGTGGAAGCCTACGACCGGCTGGTTGCCCAAGGCCTGCTGACGCCCCGGCGCGGCGCCGGCTTCTTCGTCACCGATAGTGCCGCCCCACGCCCCGACAACCAGCGCCCCCGTCTCAACGAAACAGCGGTGGATGGCTACTGGCTACTGCGCAATGTCTACGAGCGCTACGACCGCGGCATCCACGCCGGCTGCGGTTGGTTGCCCGACGCCTGGCACGACACAGAAGCCCTCGGCAAAGGCCTGCGCCAACTCGCCCGCGAGCCGGAGACCGTGCTGCGCTATGGCCACCCCAAGGGGTACGCCCCACTCCGGGAGCTGCTATCCCGACAGTTGGCCGAACTGGAAATCGACGTCCCGCCGGACCAGATCCTGATGACACTGGGTGCCAGCCAAGCGCTGGACCTGGTGACCCGCCGTCTCACCCAGCCCGGCGACACCGTGCTGGTAGATGATCCCGGCTACAGCAACCTGCTGTCCGCCCTGCGGCTGCGCGGCCTGAAATTGGTGGGTGTGCCAATGACCCCCACCGGCCCGGATGTCGCCGCGCTGGAGACCTTGCTCGCTCAGCACCAGCCGCGCGCCTACTTCACCAACACCCAACTGCATAACCCGACCGGCGCTAGCTACAACGCGGCCACGGCCTTCCAGGTGCTGCGGCTGGCCGAGCGCCACCAGTTCACCGTGGTCGAGGACAATGTCTCGAACGATCTGGTGCCCGGCAAGCCGCTGACCCTGGCCGGAATGGACCAGCTGCGGCATGTGATTTACATCGGGAGTTTTTCGAAATCGGTGGCACCCGGCCTGCGGGTAGGCTTCATCGCGGCGGAGAGCGGGCTACTGGAAGAGCTGGTCTACCACAAGATGGTGTCCGGTATGTCCACCTCGGAGATCAACGAGCGGCTGGTGCACGCGATCCTGATGGAAGGCCATCTGCGCAAGCATCTGGAGCAGTTGCGCGACCGTCTGGCAAAGGCCCAGG
>CBIHQA010000199.1:0-7056 GCA_966211475.1 uncultured Neisseriales bacterium | reverse complement strand
CGTACGCTGCTACAACCGATCTGGCAGCTTGAAGGACAGCGTGGCAAGGCCGCCCGCGCCCGCGCAAGGGTCGTTGGCCGTTACGCGCGCGGCAATGCGATTGCAGCCGGACTCGCCCTCTCCAACGCCGTGTTGGCGCTCTATGTCGCGTTGTTCGGTCTGATGGACCTGCTGCTGCCCTCCAATCTGGACATCGACGGCTGGGCGATGTTGCGCGGCCACTATCAGTCGCACAGCGTTGAATGGGCACTGTTCCTGGCATCAGCCGTGATCGACAGCCTGCTGGAGCCCTTCTTTGCCGGCATCGGCTTTGCCCTCTACCTGCAGCGCCGTACCACGCTGGAGGGTTGGGACCTGGAGCTGAGCTTCCGACGCCTGGGACAACGGTTGGCCCATGGTGCGACCGCGCTGTTGATGATCTGCCTGCTGGCGCTGCCCATGCTGCCTAGCCGCACCTGGGCAGCCGCCCAGGAGCAGAACCCGCAACAGGTGCTGCAGGAAGTCCTGCGGGATCCCGCCTTGGGCCACTTCGAAACCAACGAAAGCTGGCGCCAGAAACCCACGCATAAGCAGAAGGACGATACCCGTAGCGACCGCCCGAGCGGCCATCACTTCGGCCTGGGAGTCGCTGAAATTGGTCGGCTGCTGGTGTGGATCATCGGCATCGGTCTGCTCGTGCTCGCAGTCCTGCGCCTGGCGCCTGAATTGCTCAATTGGCGTCCGACTGGTCGCGCAATCAGCCCATCCATGCCAGACGTGGTATTCGGCCTCGACGTCCGTCCGGACCGTCTGCCGGAGGATGTCGCCGCCGCAGCCCGTGCCGCCCTCGCCCGTGGCGCGTTACGTGAGGCGCTCAGCCTGCTGTACCGGGGCGCCTTGGTGCACTGGTTGTCCAACGGATTGGAAATCCAGCCGGGCGATACCGAAGGCGATTGTGTCAGGCGCGTCGAATACCGACATGGCGGCGCGCCGGCCCAGGCGTTCCGCCGCCTGGTCAACAGCTGGCAACAAGCCGCCTACTCCATCACCCCACCCACCTCCGACGACGTGTCAGCCCTGATCGCCGAATGGCCGCAACACTTCCACGCACCAGGAGCCGCCGCATGAACCGCGTCGCGCCGTGGATCCTGGGGGCCATCCTGCTAGCCGTACTCGGCTTCTGGGCAAGCAGCAACCTGGAACGCTATACCGAACGCACCTGGGTACCGCCGGAGGGCGAAGCGGCCCGCCCCTATCACGTGGCGCAACGCCTACTGACCCGCCTCGGCCACCCGGTCGAGACGGTCCGAACCATTCAGGACCTGCACAAGCTGTCGCCGCGGCGCGTATTGATCTACGAAGGAACGGCGGACCCTTCCCAGGCCCGCGCCATTCAATCCTGGGTCACGCGGGGCGGCCACCTCATCCTGTCCATCGACCGCGACGAAGATAACCCCCTACTGCAAGCCTTTGGCGTAGCTGAGGCCAGCGGTGAAAACAAACCGGCCGCCTGCAGCAAGAACCAGGCAGGCATTCTGCAGGGGCCACCTCCGCTCGGCGGACTCCACGTCGACTGGTCATGGGCACCGGCCTTGGAATACGCCGGCGACAGCCCCCTATCCCAGCCCGCAGAATGGAATGACGCCTGCGGACTGCGTATTCTCCACGCACGCTATGGCCAGGGGGCAGTCACGATCCTGCCCGGCCTTCACCCCTTCATCCAGGGTTATCGACCCAACGTCGGCCCGATCGCCACGCAACAGCATGCCTCTCTGCTGGCCGGACTGGTCGACCTGGAGGGCGAACACCGAGCCGTCGCCTGGCTGACGCAACTGGAAGACCTGTCCCTGTGGAATTGGTTGATCGACCATGCGGCCCCTGTGCTTGCCGCCGCCGCCGCGTTACTGGTGCTGTGGCTGTGGCGGGTCGTTCCCCGCTTTGGCCCGCTCAAACCGGATGCCCCCCCGGCAAGACGCAGCCTGCTGGAACACCTCGCCGCCGCCGGCCGCCTATGGTGGACGCACGGTGACCGAGACGCCTTGCTGTCCGCCGCGCGAGAA
This sequence comes from uncultured Neisseriales bacterium, assembly GCA_966211475.1. Lineage (GTDB taxonomy): Bacteria > Pseudomonadota > Gammaproteobacteria > Burkholderiales > Leeiaceae > Leeia. The sequence continues at coordinate 5,017 of CBIHQA010000199.1, read as the reverse complement.
CGCGTCCGGCAACGCGCCATCCGGCGCCATCCGCATCTGGCCGCCCTGCCACCCGCAGCCTGGCCCGCCGCGCTGGCTGAACTCACACGATGGCCGCGCAGCCTGCTGGACGCGGCCCTGGTTGGCACCCCGCCTCACCGTCGCGACGTGCTCGCCAGCCTGACCACCTTGCAGCGCCTGTACAAACGCTTCAGCTAACCTGTCCTGTCGAAGAACGGACGGAAGAAGTACAAACAAGAGCAGTTTGGTTTGTCGAATTGACGGGTTTGGCCCGTAATTCGACGGAAAAATGGTTTTCGAAAGGCACCTTTCCCTTCGGAAACATGCGTAACTTCTGCGGAACTCCGTCGATGCCCGATATCCCGATGATCGCCCAGGAAAAGATCGAACAAGCCACTGCGGCCCTCTCCACCCTGCGCAACGAGGTTGCCCAGGCACTGGTCGGACAGCAGCGCGTGCTGGACGACACCCTGATTGCCCTGCTCGCCGGTGGCCATGTGCTGCTGGAAGGCGTGCCGGGCCTCGGCAAAACCTTGCTGATCAAGGCCCTGTCCAAGACCTTTTCCGGCGACTGGCGCCGCATCCAGTTCACGCCCGACCTGATGCCCGCCGACGTCACCGGCCATACCCTGTACGACCCGGGCGCAGGGCAATTCGTCACCCGCAAAGGGCCGGTGTTCACGCACCTGCTGCTGGCCGACGAAATCAACCGGGCCCCCGCCAAGACCCAGGCCGCGCTGCTGGAAGTGATGCAGGAACAGCAGGTCACCATCGAGGGCCAGACCCACGCCCTGCCGCCCCCGTTCATGGTGCTCGCCACCCAGAACCCGATCGAGCAGGAAGGCACCTACCCACTGCCGGAAGCGCAGCTCGACCGCTTTCTGCTGAAAATCCGCATCGACTACCCCTCCCTTGACGAAGAGCGGACCATGGTCAGCCAGGTCACCAACGGTGCCATTGGCGATCAGCTCTCGGTGGAGCGGGTCAAGAGCGTGATCCAGCCGCGCACGGTACTGACCCTGCAACAGTTGACCGCCAACCTGACGGTCGATGAGCGGGTGCTGGACTATGCAGTGCGCCTCACCCGCGCCACGCGGGAACACAACGGCCTGTCTTCCGGCGCCGGTCCGCGCGGCGCCATCGCCCTGATCCGCGCAGCACGCGGTGCAGCCCTGCTGTCCGGCCGTGGATTCGTGCTGCCCGATGACATCAAGCGGGTCGCCTTGCCTGCGTTACGGCACCGGGTCGCCCTGTCGCCGGAGATGGAAATCGAAGGGCGCGACCGAGACGCGGTGCTGCGCGAATTGCTCGACCACGTCGACGCTCCGCGCCTCTGATGCTGCTGCCTTCCCGACGCCTGCTCGCAGTGGGCAGTCTTTGGCTACTGGCTGCCATCCCGGCCGCCATCTGGCCACAGTTGCTGTGGCCCTGGGGGCTGCTGGGCGCCCTGATCGCGATGCTGGCACTTGCCGATGGTGCGGCGCTCCACAAGGCGCCGGAACCAATCGTCGAACGGCAGCTACCCGGCACCTTACCGGTGGGCGTCACCAGCCGGGTCGCGCTGCGATTCGTCCATGACCGCCGGCACGCGATGCGTGTCACGGTTGTCGACCATCATCCCGACAGTGCCACCGTTCAGGGATTGCCCGCCACTCTGGAGCTGCCTGCCGGCAAGGCCACCTCGTTGCGCTACGAGTTCACCCCGCTGGTCCGTGGTACATGGCAGTTCGGTCCAGTCGAGATCCGCGAGCGCGGCCCGCTCGGCCTGATGGAGCAGCAACGCCGGCTACCAGCGCACCAGACGGTACGCATCTATCCCAACTTCGCCGCCGTTGCACGGTACACGCTGCTGGCCACCGATCACCGTTTGTCCCAGCTCGGCATCCTGCAACGCCGCCGTCGTGGCGAAGGCATGGATTTTCATCAACTGCGGGAATACCGCGAAGGCGACAGCCTGCGGCAGGTGGACTGGAAAGCCACCCGCCGGATGGGCCGCATGATTTCGCGGGAATATCAGCTGGAGAGAGACCAGCAGGTTGTCTTTCTGTTGGACTGCGGGCGCCGCATGACGACGCAAGACGATGCGCTGTCGCACTTCGACCATGCACTCAACGCGTTGCTGCTGTTGTCCTACGTCGCCCTGCGGCAAGGGGACGCGGTGGGCCTGGTCAGCTTCGCCAGCGACAGCCCGCGCTTCGTCGCGCCCCGCAAGTCGCCCGCGATGCTCAATACGCTGCTGAACCAGGTATTCGACCTGCAGGCCGGCGACCATAGCCCCGACTACCTGCAAGCCGCGACCGACCTGATGCAACGCGTGACGAGGCGCTCCCTGGTGATCGTCGTCAGCAATCTGCGCGACGAAGACGATGACAGCCTTTCCGCTGCCCTGCGGCTATTGCGGCAGAACCATCTGGTGGTCTTCGCCAGCCTGAAGGAGCCGGCACTGGAAGCCGCCTTGCTGGAACCGGTTGGCACGCATACCTCGGCCTTCACGTTCGCAGCCGGCTGCGACTACGCCCAGCGCCGGGAGCAGGCGCTCAAGCGGCTCTCCGCCTACGGCGCACTCACGCTGGACGTGGAACCACCCAAGCTCGCCATCGCGCTGATCAATCAATATCTGGAACTGAAACGAACCGCCCGCCTGTAAGGCGGGCGTTTTGTAGAGGTGCAACGATCAGTCGTCGTCGCGGGTATGCACCTGCATGGTCACGGCCGGGTTCACGAACGGCTCGCCCCGTAGCAGCTTGTCGTACATCTCCGGATCCAGCCACTCCGCCTTCACCTGGTCGGAAAACACCACGTCGGCAAGGCGGATCTCGCCCATCCGCGGGTTGTAGGCATCCTCGCGAAAGCACTGCGCATAGCCAGTTTCGGTTTCATGCGCGATGATCGAATGCAACCGGACATCGGATTCGCCGTTCGCCATCACCGTGTGCTGCAACAGCGCATCGATCAGCACGAAGAATACCCGCGAAAACTGCTCCGCGCTCGGCGACACTGGCAGTGAAATCCAGCGCGCGGAAAACCGCTTGCACAGCTCGATGTAGTCCGGCTCATCACGGTCCCAAAAGGTCACCGCATGGTCGAACGCATCCACCACGTCGCGGATGGTGCCCTTCATCAGGCCGAAGTCGTAGACCATCTGTCCATTGTCAAAGGCATGCGCTTCCAGCAGCACCTCGACCTTGTAGCTGTGCCCGTGCAGGGAGCGGCGGCAGCGGTCGCTGCTGCAGTTGCGCACGATGTGCGCGCTTTCAAATCCGAATTTCTTGCGTATCAGCATAAGATTTCTACTTAGCGCTTCCGCGCCACCTGCAACCAGGAGAAACGGCGCAACTCGCGGATCGACGATATCTTCACGTCCACGAACGAAGGAGCCGGCCGGCGCTGTCGGGTAATCCAGACCGTTCCCATCCCCATCCGCTTGGCGGGTCGAAGATTAGCCAAGGTGTCTTCCACCATGATCACCCGCGTAGCGCGAACGCTGCCACGAACCCGACGATAGGCCGGCAGCTGAGGCTTAGGCGTCAGGCGCAAATCCTCGATGCCCCAAACGCCATCCAGCTCCCGCACGATGCCCAGCTCTTTCACGACGTCCCGGACATAGTGACGCGGCGCATTACTGAACACCACCTTGCGGCCCGGAAGCGCACGCAGGTGCCGCGCCAACCCCCGCTCGGCCTTCAGCAGGCGCCCCAGATCCGGGAAAGGGTGCGTTTCCCGCAGGAAATGCGCCGCATTCACCCCATGATGCTGAACCAGACCCGTGAGCGTCGCACCATAGCGCTTCCAATAACGGTCTCGTATCGCCCGGGCCGACGGCTCGTCCATTCCCAGGTGCTGCATCACATAGCGCATCATCGCTTCCGAGATGCGCGGAAAGATATGGGTGCTGGCGTCGTGCAGCGTGTTGTCCAGGTCGAACAGCCACACCAGCCCGGCGCGCGGCGTGCGCCAGCCCCAAGTCCTCACGGTCAGTGCGACCGGATCATCGTACCGACGCCAGCATCCGTCAGCACTTCCAGCAGCAGCGCGTGCTTCACCCGGCCGTCGATGATGTGCACCGATTCGACACCATTCTTCGCGGCATCCAGCGCCGAGCTGATCTTCGGCAGCATGCCGCCAGAGATCGTCCCATCGGCAAACAGCTCGTCGATGCGCGCCGCCGTCAGCCCGGTCAGCAGGTTACCACCCTTGTCGAGCACGCCCGGTGTGTTGGTCATCAGGATCAGCTTTTCGGCCTTCAAGGTTTCGGCCAGCTTGCCCGCCACCAAGTCCGCGTTGATGTTGTAGGCTTCACCCTGCTCACCCACGCCCACTGGGGCGATCACCGGGATGAAGTCACCGGTATCCAGCAACGCCACCAGTTCCGGGTTGATCGACGCCACTTCGCCCACTTGGCCGATATCGAGCAACTCCTCGGGCGAGTCTCCCTGCAGCAGCATCTTGCGGGCACGGATCATCCCGCCATCCTTGCCGGTCAGGCCAACCGCACGGCCGCCGTGCTTGTTGATCAGGCTGACAATTTCCTTGTTCACCAGGCCGCCCAGCACCATTTCGACCACGTCCATGGTCTCGGCATCGGTCACCCGCATGCCCTTGATGAACTCACCCTGCTTGCCCACCCGGGCCAGCAGGTCATTGATCTGCGGACCCCCGCCATGCACTACCACCGGGTTCATGCCGACCAGCTTCAGCATCACCACATCCTGCGCAAAACCTTCCTTGAGCGCCGGATCGGTCATCGCATTACCACCGTACTTGATCACGATGGTCTTGTCGTTGAATCGGCGGATGTAGGGCAGCGCTTCCGCAAGGATCGCAGCCTGTTGCTGGGCATCGGTGGATACGGACATGGGAGTTCTCCGGTTTTATCGGCCGTATTGTACCGGTCCGGGGAGGTCAGGGGATATTACGGAACGGCGTAACCCCGTCCTCCGCGCTTTCGGCGACACCAAAGCACAAAACCCCCCGCATGCTTACACATGCGGGGGGTTTGCAATAAGGGAGCCTGGCG
>CBIHQA010000198.1:0-7058 GCA_966211475.1 uncultured Neisseriales bacterium | reverse complement strand
AGCGAGCAGCAGGGCAAACAGCGAGGACTTGCGCATCAGTAGACTCCGGAATCAGGTAAGGGAACGAAACACGAGGTCACCATGGATCAGGGATTGACCCACAGCTTGAAACGAACTTGCACCGGATCGGCCACCGAGCCGGTATCGGCCCAGTCGCCCTCGCCGACGGCGAAGGCCAGGCGGTTGACCGTGGTCGAGCCTTCCAGCGACATCGCCCTGCCGTCCGGCTTGCTGGCGAAGGCGATCACGATGGGCTGCGCCTTGCCCTTGATGTTGAGCTGGCCACGCGCCTCATAGCGGCCGCCGCCGACCGCCTTGAAGTTGCTGGCGGTGAACTTGGCCTGAGGGAAGGACGGCACGTTGAACCAGTCCTTCTTCTTGAGTTCCACGTTGGCGTCGGCGTTGCCGGCATCCACCGAGGCCAAGTCGACGATCACGTCCACCTTGCCGGCCTCCGGCTTGGCCGGATCGAAGTTCAGATTCACCGCGAACTTCTTGAATTCGCCTTCCACCGGCACGTTCATCTGCTTGAAGGTGAAGCGCAGCTGGCTCTTGGCAACGTCCACGCTCTGCGCATGCGCCAGCAGCGGGTTGAGCAGGCCGGCCGACAGGGCCAGGGCAGCGAGTCGGGTCAAACGCATGGAGTTACTCCGGAATCGGTAAGGGTGTGTGATTAACGAACGAGCAGCCGGAATATTCGGCAATCGTTTGTAAAACCGTGTAACGGAACGGTCAGCGGTGGCCGGGCAGCATGCGCTGCAGGACGTCGTCCCGGTCGATGAAGAAATGCTTCAGCGCTGCAAGCGCGTGCAATGCAGCAAGGCCTACCAGCGCGTAAGACAGGGCGGTGTGTGCAACAGACAGCTGCTCACCCAGCGCAGCATCCCGGCCCACCCAGTCCGGCAGCGGGATCAGACCGAGATAGACCACCGGGAAGCCCTTGGCCGAGGTGGTGGCCCAGCCAACCAGCGGGACGGCTAGCATCAGCAGGTACATCAGCAGATGAGCGCCATGCGCCGCATGCTTTTCCCATCCGTGCATCGATGCAGGCAAGGTCGGTGCCCCCACCAGCAGCCGCCACATCAGGCGGATTCCGACCAGCCCCAGCGCGGTCATGCCGATCCACTTGTGGTAGTTGTACCAGTGCAGCTTCTTCAGGCTCAGCGGCAGATCGACCATCGACCAGCCCAACAGGAAGGCTGCCACGATAAGCCCCGCCACCAGCCAATGCAGCAGCTTGGCGGTACTGGTGTATTGATCGTTGCGGGTACGTGGCATGGGGGCTCCCGGGTCCGCCGATGCCGACGGAAACTTATTCAAATTTTTGAATCAGCAGTAGAGCTCTGAGTGGGCAGAAAAGTTCCCATTACCAACGAGCACCCTGCGGCAGCAAACAGACTGATGGGCTCCACCCCATTTGCTGCCGGGGACGCATTTTGACATGCCACCGCAGCAAGCGTTATTCAAAGATTCTGAAAATACATTCAGATAATTTGAACAAGTTTCGGCAACATGTTCTGCAACTTGCGCCCCTGCCGGAACGCCTCTTTCACGATGCGTCGGTCCAGGTCGTTGAGTTCATCCGGGTCGATCAGGTTGGCCAGCGGCAAGCCTTGCTCCGCTTGCCGGTGATGCAGCCGCAGACGCAACAACTGGATGAAGTGGAAGGCATCGACCCAGGCCGCCACCGTCTGCGGTTCCAGACCCCAGACACCGCCAGCGGCCCGCAATCGGCCCACCGTATGGGTGTCGTCGATGTTGCCGCGCAAGGCCAGCCAGCGCGCCGCATCAACAAAGGGCCGCGCGCCATGGAGCTTGAGGTCCAGCAGCCCAGCCTCGGCGCCGGAATCCGGCACGGCGATCTCGCCGAAGAACGTCAGCGGCGGACGGCGTTCGCGGGTTGATTCCAGCAGCGCCGGCAGAAAGCCTTTTGCCTCCTTCGCTTGCCGGCGGATGGTGTCCGACAGACGTTCCGCCAGCGTCCGGTTGCCATAGACCGGCCGCACGTCGAAATAGAGCGCGAAGTCCGACAGGCTCTGCTGCTCCGGCGCAGCCGTCCAATGGCCGAAACGCTGCTGCCATTCAGTCAGACTCAGGCAGCAGCCGGGATCGCCCGCCATCACTCGATCACGGCAGAGCGGGAATCCTGCTGCAGCCAGTACCTGGTTCACTTGCTGGGCAAGCGGCAGCAAGACACGGCGCACCGATTCATCATCCTGCCCCGCCGGCGCCACGAAGACCAGCCCGTTGCGCTGGCCCGCCGCCAGGGTCTGCTCCATCCGCCCTTCGCTGCCGAAGGCCAGCCAGCAATAATCCACACCAGCCGGGACGGCCGGACGCAGGAACAGATCCAGCACCTGTTCGATCAGTACATCATTCAGCGCGGAGACGATCTGCGTCAGGTGTTCCGCCACCACGCCCTGGGCCAGCAGGTTGTGCGCCAGTGCCCGGATGTCGCGGCTAGCCTGGATCAGTTCGTCTTGCCCGCCCGCCTGACGGATCGCCTGGCTGATCTGGCGCACGCTAGTCCGCTGCAAAGCGAACAGATCGCGCTCGGACACTAGCCCGATCACCCTCCCCCCTTCGGCTACCAGCACATGGCGGACGCCCAGCCGCGCCATGCTCAGCGTGGCATCCAGCACCGTGGCGGTGGCGGGCAGCACGACCGGCTCCGGGGTCATGACGACCGAAATCGGCTGGGTCGGGTCTGCCTGTGGCACCGCCACCCGATGCAATACGTCCTGCAGCGTAAAGAGCCCCACCGGCTGCTGGTCGGTGGAGACGATGATCATCGCGCCGATACGGCGACGGTCCATTTCCTCCATCACCCGGTAGGTCGGCGTGTGCGGCGGGCAACTGACCGGCTCCCGGCGCAGCAGTGTCTTCAGCGAAGTCTGCATCGACACCTGCTCTCGAGCAGCCGAAGCATATTCAGCCTGGAGGCTGCGTTTGGACGCCTCGAGCAGATTCGCCAACCGGCGCGTGCAAAAGTCGGCGAACACCGGCGACTGCCGGACCAACTCGCGAAACAGCGCACCGGGCAGCCGATAGCAGAAGGTGTCCGCCCCCGCCCGGTAAAGGCCGGCAACCGGCCGTTGCAGCAGCAATGCGCCCAATGGGAAGCACTCGCCCTCGGTCAGCCACCAGATGCTTTCCGGCTCTTCGGCCACACCACTAACGGGCTGCTCGCCCAGCACCGCTCCTTGCTTGACGATGAAAAAGCAGTCCTCTTCGGGCAAGGCGGGCGACAGCAGCACGCTCCCCTTCGGGTAATACACCAGCGACAGCTGGCTGATCAGTTGCTGCAACGCAGCCTCATCCATGCTGCGGAAGGGCTCATGCTCGCGCAGGAACAGCTGGGCGGCCGTCCGCTCAACGGGGATAGCCGATAGATCGGCGGGGGCAGTCATGCTTCACTCCAAATGCGGAATCTAGAATAGGGGCGGAATTTGAAACGGTTGCTGGCTTTCTAACGCAGGGGGCCAGGCGGGGCAAGAGTCCTGAAGGCCAACTGGCTCTCATGCAGTGGGCCAATGCAGTGGAAACTGCGTCATCAGGCTGCAGAAATGCGGCACCGCCCTGAACCCGCCGGCCGGCCGGGCTAGAATGGCCCGAACCAGAATGACGCGATACGGCGATAGCCGCATGCGATTTCGACAAAGGTCCGGTATGACTGCACTGCTCGACAGCTTCCTCCGCCACACCCTCGACGGCGTCACCCCCACGGTGCGCGAAGGCACCCTGCCCGGCGGCGGCCGTTGGCAATGGCTGGGCGATGGCATGCTGCGGTGCGAGCCCGCCGACCTTGCCGCCCGATCTGCCGACCTGCTGCTGTCCGCCGGCGTGCACGGCGACGAAACCGCCCCCATCGAAGTCTGCGACGCACTGCTGCGCGAGCTGGCCGCCGGCCGACAAACACTGACCTCCCGCGTGCTGTTCCTGTTCGGCAACCTGCCGGCCATGCGGGCCTTCAAGCGCTACCTCGACGACGACCTCAACCGCCTGTTCGACGGCCGCCACGCCAATCGGGTCGACAGCGCGGAAGCGCAACGCGCCGCCGAACTGGAAGCCACCGCGCGCCGCTTCTTCCTGGAAGCCCCCGCCGCCTACCGCACACCAGCCAAGCTGCACTACGATCTGCACACCGCCATCCGCGGGTCCCGCTTCGAACGCTTCGCACTCTACCCCTTCCGGCCGGACGGCGACTGGAACCGGGATCAGCTGGACTGGCTGGCCGGATGCGGCGTGGAAGCCGTGCTGCTCAACCAGGCACCGGCCGGCACCTTCTCCTACTTCACCAGTGCCCGTTGCGGCGCTCATAGTTTCACGCTGGAACTCGGCAAAGTGCGACCGTTCGGCGAAAACGACCTGTCTCGTTTCGCCGGCATCTCGATTGGTTTGAGCCGCGTGCTAGCCGGCGACCTGACGCCACCGCCCACCGACACACCAATGCGGGTATTCGAGGTGGCAGGCGAAATCATCAAGCACAGCGACGATTTCCGCATGCATATCGCCAGCGACGTGGAGAACTTCACCCCCTTCCCTGCCGGCATGGTGCTGGCGGAAGACGGTGAGTACCGCTACGTGGTCTCGAAGGCGGAGGAGCGCATCGTGTTCCCGAACCCGAAGGTCAAGAACGGCCTGCGCGCCGGTTTGATGGTGGTGGAAACGCGTCTCTAGGCACCGCCGCGTCACGGCTTCATGGCGCGCAGCAGCTCCAGCTGGAAATGCGTCATGCTATCGAACACGCCACCCAGCACGCCAGCGACGCCCGGCAGGGTGAAGTAGATCGCCGCGAACCCGATCACCAGCGTGATCGGGAACCCCACCGCGAACAGGTTCATCTGCGGCGCAGCCCGCGCCACCAGCCCCACCACGATGTTGGTCAGCAGTAGGGTAATCAGCACCGGCAGCGACAATAGCAATCCCAGACTGAAAATTTGTCCCCCATATAGCGCGAGGCCATGGAAGGCCTTGCTGGACAGGGCCATCGGCTGCACCGGCAGCACGTCGAAGCTCTGAATCAGGGTGGTCAGCGTCAGCAGATGCCCATTCATCGCCAAGTACAGCAGCGTACTGAACAGACTCAGCAACTGCGCCACCACCGGCGTCTGCGTACCATGCACCGGATCGAGTTGCGCAGCGAACGACAGCCCCATCTGCAAGCCCGCTAAGTGGCCCGCCATTTCCACCGCCGTGAATACCAGCCGCACCACAAAGCCCAGCGATAGGCCGATCAGTGTCTGTTCGACCAGCATCAGCATGGCGGACGGTCCGCTTGGCACACCCTGCGGCACGGTATTCAGCAACGGCGCGACCACGACGGTCAGCGCCACCGCCAGACCCACCTTGGTGCGGCGGGGAACCGTGCCAGCCGACCACAACGGGTCGGCCATCAGGTAGGCGAGGATGCGGACAAAGGGCCAGAAGAACTGGTTGATCAGGAAGTACAGCTGATCCTGCGTCAGATGGATCATGGACGGAGGGCTGCCCCGCTTAGCCGATCAGACTGGGGATGTCGGTGAACAGGCGGGTGGTGTAATCGGTGAGCACCGACAGCATCCACGGCCCAGCCAATACCAGCACCAGGAAGGTGACGACCAGCTTCGGGATGAAGGTGAGCGTCATTTCGTTGATCTGCGTGGCGGCCTGGAAGATCGACACCAGCAGGCCCACCACCAGCCCCGCCAACAACATGGGCGCCGATACCATGATCAGCACCATCACCGCCCGTTCGATCAGCGTGATGACCGTTTCCGGCGTCATTGCAGCACGCTCCTATCCGTAGAAACTGCGAACCAGCGACCCCATCAGTAGGGGCCAGCCATCCACCAGCACGAACAGCATCAGCTTGAACGGCAGCGAAATCACTACTGGCGACACCATCATCATCCCCATCGACATCAGCACCGACGCCACCACCATGTCGATGATCAGGAAGGGGATATAGATCAGGAAGCCGATCTGGAACGCAGTCTTCAGCTCGCTGGTCACGAAGGCCGGCACCAGGGCCTTGAACGGTACGTCTTCCGGTCCATTCGGCCGGGCACTGTTCGAGAGCTCGATGAACAGCCCCAGATCCTTCTCCCGCGTCTGCCGCATCATGAATTCATGTAGCGGCTTGCCCGCGGCTTCCACCGCCTGGTTGAAGGGAATGCGTTCTTCCGAGAACGGCAGGTAGGCATCCTGGTAGATGCGGTCGAAGGTAGGCCCCATCACGAAGAAGGTCAGGAACAGCGACAGCCCCACAATCACCTGCGTCGGGGGCGCCTGCACCACGCCGATCGCCTGCCGCAGCAGCGACAGCACGATCACGATGCGAGTGAAGGCCGTCATCATCAGCAGCGCGGCCGGCAGGAAGGTCAGCGACGTGAGCAGCAGCAGCGTCTGGATCGACAGGCTGTACTCCGTCCCGCCCCCGGCAGTCGGCTGACTGGTAAACGCCGGCAAGGTATTGGCGGCCAACGCCTGACCGCTGATGCCCAGCAACAGCATTGTCAGCGGCAGCAGGTTCAACCCACGGCGGAACATCTTCAGCGGCTCAACCCGGAGCATGCTCGCTCCGCTTTCGCAGCGCACGCTGCAGCCACTGCTGGAAAGGCGGGCCATTCGGCCCGTCGGCTGCCGGCGTCTCGGCGCGCGGCATTTCCGTCAACAGGCTCACCTGCTGGCCGGTTACGCCCAGCACCAGCCAGCGCTCGCCAGCCTCGACCACCACCACCCGCTCCCGGCCGCCGAGCGACACGCCACCAACCACCTTGAGCGGCGCTCGAGACAACACGCCGGACGACGAAAACCGCCGCAGCAGCCACACCGACCCGATTAGCGCCGCCAGCACCAGTGCCAGGCTGAACAGCATCTGCACCACGGACCACCAGGACAGCGGCGCGGCAGAAGACGGTGCCGGCGCAGCACCCGCCGCACTCATGGCCGCGACGGAGATCAGCAGGGCCGGTAACTTCGAAACGGAAAGTCGCACCGCCCTGGACTGGCGGTGTTCAACAAAGGGAAAGGTCACTTGTGCAGACGGCGGATGCGTTCCGCCGGGGTGATGATGT
>CBIHQA010000197.1:0-7064 GCA_966211475.1 uncultured Neisseriales bacterium | reverse complement strand
ACGGCGGCCTACCGCATTGAGCCTCTCGTCAAAGAGGGCAAATTGCTGGTGCCCGCCCCGTGGCCCAATCGGGTCGACATGCCGCTGTATGACCAAGCGACCGAAGGCTTGCCGGAGTGGTCGCGCTATGTGTTCGAACAGACCGGCCGCGGCTGGCGGGTGGTGCGGGTCGAATCCATCCGTGCGCCCGATGATGAGAACCCCGCGCCGAGCGTGCAAACGGTGGAGCGGTTCCGCTATGACTCGGCAGATCGGCTGGTTGCATGGGGGCAATGGCAGGTGAGCGAGACGGGGTCGTTGGAGCCGAGCGATCAGCGCTGCTTCCGCTATCGGGACGACGGCAAGCTGGTTGCCTATCTGCAAGGCGCTGGGCTGACAGACTGCGACCGTGCGGATGCGCAGCGGCAGGCGGACGAGGTCTGGCAGGCGGTGTACGACGACAAGGGCGCTTTGCTCCGGCTGCTACAAACGCTGCCAGCAAGGCCCAGCATTGACGGCACGCCGGGCAAGCCCCGGGAACGGGTGACGCTCTATCGCCCAGAGGGCGAGTCGACCGCCTATATCGAAACCGACAACGAAGGGCAGCCGGTGCAGCGGGCCATTCGCAAGCCGACGAGCGACTATGAGTTCGAGCCGGGGCGGATCAAGCTCGGCGGGGTCAATTTCCGCATCCTGGTGGATGACGGAGAGCTGCCGGGCGAATCGTTCCCGGTGCCGCACGCGGCGTGGTCGATCGTTCGACTCGGCCCTGTCACCAGCTGGCAATCGGATGCTTCCATACAGATCTACGAGCCGCAGAAGGTACTGGCCAAGGGCAAGACCGACAAGAAAGGATTCGTGAACCTGACGCCTGCGCTGCAAGCCACCGTGTGGCAGGAAGTCCAGGCGTTTCCCGGACGGGTCTTCATCCGCATTCCGCCGCGACAGCCCTTTGAGCTGGTCGTCGCCTATCCGGCGGATCGTTGGGCGCATTGCCTGGATAGTACGAAAAACACCGAGGCCGACTGCACGCTGACCGGCGAACCCTGATCTCGGCATGTCTATGAGGCGGGTTACCGCAGACCTTAGCTAGCCAAGTACGCCGTCAATACTTCCACCACCAGCGCATGGTCCTCGGCCTGCGGCAGGCCGGACACCGTAATGGTGCCGATCATGCCCACGTTCCGTACCCGTAGCGGGAAGGCGCCGCCATGGGCCGCGTATTCCTGCGGGTCCAGCCCGGTATGCGCCTCGAAGCTGGTGCCGCGGGCGCGGTACAGGTGGCCCATGTAGAACGAGCTGTGCTCGTAGCGCTGCACCACCTTGTTCTTGCGGCTCACCCAAAAGGCGTTGTCCGGCGTGGTGCCTTCCATCGCGTGGCGGAACAGCTGCTGACCGTTGCGGCAAATGTCCACCAGCACCGCCTTGCCCTTGGCGCGTGCCGCCTCCACCAGCCGCAGGCCGATCTCCAACGCCATGTCGTTGGTGAAGCGGTCGAACTGGAGGTCGTTCTCCTGTTTCAGCAGCTTGGGCAGCAAGGTCTGGCTTTCTTCCTGCATGGTGTTCTCCATCTGGTAGACCCTCGGGTGACGACATCGGGCCAGGGTGTTCAGCGTTTCGCCCAATCAGAATTCACCCACTTAGAACTCACTCAGTCGTGCCTTGATATGGTCGCCTACCCGCAGCGCCTGGGCAGCGATGGTCAGGGCCGGGTTCAAGGCCGACGACGACGGGAAGAAGCTCGCATCGACGACGAACAAGTTCGGATGGTCGAACGACCGGCAGTAGCCATCCAGCGGCGCGCTGGCCGGGTCTTCGCCGGCTCGCACGGTACCACACTGGTGCGACGGCGTATCGGCACCGAACGGCCGGCTCAGCACCACCGGAAAACCGCATTCGCGCAGCAGCCCTTTCAGGCGGCGGACAAAGCGCCGGTGCGTGCCCAGATTGGTGCGCTGCCAGTGGAGTTCCACGCCGCCACCGGGCAGGGCGCGCACCATGCTGTCCGTCTTGGGCAGGTCTTCGGTCATCGCCAGCCAGTCCACGCTGTGGCGGGTCAGCCAGCGGCGTGCCCAGCCGGGGATGGCCGGTGCCGCTGCCTGCACCATCGGCGCCTGGATGTTGCCCAGCATCTGCAGGTTGCCAAGCGGATGCGGGTCGTCGGCAGCACCGAAATAGAAATCGTTGACCGATAGCGTTTTCGGAAAGCGCGTGTCGTTGACCGTGGACGGCAGCACCCCCATCAGGCAGCTGCTGTTGTGGTTCATGTAGTTGCGGCCGACCATGCCGGAGGTGTTGGCCAAGCCAGCGGGGTGCTGTGCGGTGGCGGAACGCTGCAGGATCAGAGCCGAATTGATCGCCCCGGCACTCAGTACGAACAGCGCAGCGCGGATCGTCTCCGCCGCGCCGTCGCGCTCCACCTCCGCCGCGACGATGCGGCGGCCGGTGTCGTCGGTGATCAGCCGCGTCACCCGGCTGCCGGTGCGCAAGCGCACGTTTGGGTGGCGCAACGCCGGGTCGATCAGGCGGGTTTCGGCATCGCCCTTGGCGTCGATCCGGCAGGGGAAGGCATCGCAGGTGCCGCAGCGCACGCAATTGCCGCCGTGGCCCAGGTCGATGGCAGTGGGCATGTGCGCCGGGTGCAGGCCAAGGTGGCGCAGCCGCTCCGCCATCCTCCCGATCAGCGGCTCGTGCGGTACGGCCGGAAACGGGTAGGGCGCGGAACGGGGCGGCTCGCTCGGATCGTCCCCCGACTGGCCGCGCACCCGGAATAGCTGTTCGGCGCGGCCATACCAGGGCTCCAGGTCGGCGTAGCGGAACGGCCAGGCGGGAGACAGGCCGTCTTCGTGTTCGGTGGCTTCGAAATCCCGCTCGCGGAAGCGGAACATGGCGGTGCCGTAGAACTTGGTGTGCCCGCCCACGTAGTAGTACTGCCCGGGCCGGAAGGAGTGGCCGGCGCCGTCCTGCCAGCGTTCCTGCGTGCGGTAGCGGCGTTCGACGAACACCGCGTGGGCATCGCTGTTCTGCGGTTCGCGCGGCAAGCGCTCCCCGCGTTCCAGGATGCAGATCCGGGCGCCGGTGTCGGCCAGACTGTGCGCAATGGCACCGCCGCCGACACCGCTACCGATGATGACCACGTCGAAGTCCATGGTTGTCATTCCGTCTGTGGCCCAGACTCGCCCCCACCGGATGTGTCCGGATCGAGGACGAGCGGGGCCTCGCCCCTCGGCATCGCGCGGGGCGTGTTGTTCAATATCTGGATCAGCTCGGGGAGGGCCGCGTACCGACCGGCAACGGTGGGGGCGCGTTGCTGGGCCTCATTTGGCGCAAGGTGGATCCCGTTGCCGCTGTCGGCCTACTGTCGATATCAGGCGAACACGACGGGCGTTCGTCGGCCGCTGTGGGCGCTATCGAGTACCGCCAGCGCCGTGGCCAGCGAACGCAGGCCGTCTTCGCCGGTTGCCGACGGCGCGCCGCGGCCTCGTATCGCGGCGTTGAAGGTCGCCAGCGAGCGTGCGTAGAGGTTTTCGTGCTCCAACGGGATGCGGCGCTCACCCTCCGCGTTGCGCAGGATCACCTCGCCGATCGGTCGCTGGGTCATCACGTCGCGGCCGATCAATGAGCCTTCGGTGCCGTGGATCTCGATGCCGGTGCCGGCATGCTTCACGGTGAAGGCATCGTGAAGTTGCGCCAGTACGCCGTTGTCGAAGCTGAGCACCGCCATCACGCCATCCTCGATGTCGCCGCTGGCCATGCGGGTGGGCGGCGTCATCGCCATTGCCTCGACCGGCTCCGCATCCAGGATGAAGCGCAGCGTGTCGGCATCGTGCACGGTGATGTCCAGGATCACACCGGCGCCGGCGGCCGGCTTGTTGATGCGCCAGCCTTGCAGATGGGCCGGCAGGCTGACGGCGTGGAACACGCGGGCGAACAGCGGCTTGCCGATGGCGCCGTCGCGCAGCAAATCGCGGATCGCCCGGTGCGTCGCCGCGTTACGCAGATGATGGTTGGTGCCGAGCACCACGCCGGCCTTCCGGCAGGCATCGATGATGGCCTGCGCATCGTGCAGGGTCAGTGCCAGTGGTTTTTCGCACAGCACGTGCTTGCCAGCGGCCGCCGCTGCGACGGCCTGCTCCGCATGCAGTTCATTGGTGGTGCTGATATAGACAGCATCGACCTCCGGATCGGCCAGCAGGGCATCCAGCGAGGTATACGTGTTGGTGATGCCGTTGGCTTCGGCATAGGCTTGGCCACGGGCCGCATCGCTGCTCATCACCGCCACAACCTGGTTGCCCGCTTGGGCACGGATTGCGCCGATCATCCATTCCCTGGCGATCGTGCTCGCCCCCACCAGCCCCCATCCCAGCTTGTTTGCCATCTGCCTTCTCCACCGCGTCTGATTGTCCTCACCCCCCGTGAGGCTGAGTCAAGACTACGCCGCTGCCTTGAGCGAGGTTGCCAGCAAAGCGGCGGGTTCTTGCACAATTGCCGCATCCTGTTTGGGTGATCTGCGCGGGATCGGTGCTTGCTGGTGCGCGGTGGATGGGCAGGCGGCATGGGGAGATGAGTGCAATCGTTCGCCTGATCTTTACACCGAAAGTTGCGTTTTATATTGCGCATCTGCCGCTTTTTGAGAAAGCGGGCAGCGGATGATCGAAAATTGAATGTAGGGATATTCCTACTCTATTGAGAGGATATTCTTATTCCCCATTTTTGCTGCAACGCGAAAAAATAGGGCGAATAAAGACACGTACGCAAGTTGATGATTGTCCAATCGGAAAAATCGATATAGACCGCGCCAGTGCTCGATATGGTGGGCATCGTTCTACGCCGATTTCCCTGCCGAAAATGCCGATCACTCGGCCCGACTACTTCCTTGTATTCTCAACGAATCCTGGAAATTGCAATTGTATTTTCTCAATGCGTGTGCCATGGTGATTTCGGTTAAGGAAATTGAATCCCCCGCTTCGGCATACGAAAACCGGCAAGCTCCGCGTCGGTCGCTTTCACCGGCATGGACGGATTCGTTGTTTCGACCTATCGGATTCGTTTTAGGAGACCCCCCTTGTTCGCAGTGTTGTTCAGCCCCGCCAGTCGCCTGGTCGGCCGGCTCAGTTATCCCCGCAAGTTTCTGTTGATTGGCGCCGTGTCGGTGGTGGCGCTGGCTTACCTGACCTACGGCCTCTACCGCACCAACCAGGACAACGTCGATTTCTCCGGCAAGGAACGGCTGGGCGTGGATTACATCCGCAGCCTGCCCGCGCTGATCGAGACCGTGCAGTTGCGCCAGCTGTCCGCCATGCGTGCCGCCCAGGGCGACGCGGCGTCGCAGGCCGCGCTGCCGGCGCTGACCGCCAAAGCCGATGCGGCATTCAGCGCTTTTGCCGGTGTCGATTCCCGTCTGGGCGGCGAGCTGGGCACCACCGAGAGCTGGGGCAAGATCCAGCAGGGCTGGCAGGGCTTGCGACAGGGCAGCGGCACCGTGGCCGAGTTGTTCACCCGCCACGACGCCCTGGTCGAACAGTTGCTGGCGCTCAACGTGCTGGCCTGTGACAACTCCAACCTCACGCTCGACCCGGACATCGACAGCTACTACATGATGGACAGCGTCTGCGTGAAGCTGCCCACCCTGATGGTGCGGCTGAACGAGAGCCGGGCACTGACCACCGTGGCACTGGCTGGCAAGACGCTGGATGACGCCGCCCGCACCCGGCTGGTGGAACTGCGTCCGCTGACACGGGATGCGCAGGACGGGTTCGCGGGCAATGTCGCCAAGGCGGTGGGCGCCAATGCCTCACTGAAGACGATCACCGATGCGCCGCTCGCGGCCTTGCATGGCAAGGTGTCGGCGATGGGGGCGCTGGTCAACGATGTGCTGGCCGGCAAATTCGAAACCTTTGCCGACCAGGGCCGCTGGCTGGGGTCGGATGCCATCTACTCGGCGCTGAAGCTGGAGCAGACCGGGATCGCCGCGCTCGACAACTTGCTGGTGGCACGGGTCGACCGCTTCGCGTCGCAGCGCAACCAGTATGTCGGGGCTGCCGGGCTGGCGCTGCTGCTGATCGTCTACCTGTTCGTCGGCGCCTATCTGTCGATGCGCGCAGCAGTGGATCGCCTGCGGGCCGATGCCTACCGCTTTGCCGAGGGCGACCTGACCCATCGGGTCAAGCTGCCGGTGCGGGACGAACTGGTACAGGTGGCAGACGCCTTCAACACCGCAGCGGACCAACTGGCCTCGTTGCTCAACGAGGTCAAATCCAGCTCCGGCCAGGTGCATGAATCCGCTCGCCGCATGGTCGAAGCGACCGACATGGTGCTGCAACGCTCCCGCGCCCAGAGCGACGGGGCAGGGGGTATCGCGGCAGCCGTGCAGGAGATCGCCACCACGCTGGGGCACGTGGCCGAGCGTACCCAGACCGCCGACGAAATCGCCAAGGAAGCCGGCCAACTGGCCGAAGCGGGCCGTGGCCACATCACCGTGACGGTGGCCGAGATCGAGGCCGTGGCCTCCGCCGTGACCAATGCCGCCCATACTGTCGGAGCGCTGGGGGACAGCTCGAAGGACATCACCCAGATTCTGCAGGTGATCAAGGAAGTCGCCGACCAGACCAACCTGCTGGCGCTCAACGCTGCCATCGAAGCCGCCCGTGCCGGCGAACAGGGACGTGGTTTCGCTGTGGTTGCCGACGAGGTGCGCAAGCTGGCCGAACGCACCGGCGGCGCCACCGAGCAAATCGTCCGCATGGTCGACGAAATCCGCCGCCACACCGAAGTCGCGGTCAACAGCATGCAGGACGGCACCAGCAAGATGCGCTCCGGCGTGCAGCTGACCCGCGAAGTCGGTACCGCCATTGCCCGCATCCACGACAACGCCCAGGCGCTGCAAGGCGTGGTCAGCGAAGTCGCCGGTGCCACCGAGCAACAGCGCTCTGCCTCCAACAGCATTGCTGGCCACATCGACAACATCGCCGTCAGCGCGGAACACAACGCCGACGCATCCCACCACGCACGCGGTCTGGCCGACGAACTGGTCCGTGCCGCGACGGCGCTGGCTGGCTCCGTCGCCCGCTTCCGTACCGCCTGAT
>CBIHQA010000196.1:0-7123 GCA_966211475.1 uncultured Neisseriales bacterium | reverse complement strand
CCAGTGGTTGGCGCAGGTGGCCAGGTACTTTTCCCAGGCCCACTTGTACTTGAACGGCACCAGTTGGTTGACGTCGGTCTGGCCATTGATGATGCGCTTGTCGACCACGTTGACGCGGTTGGTCGGCGCGGCAGCGATGGAATTGGGGTTGGCATCGTCGCCGTGCAGGGCGGCGGCCTGGTGGTCGGCGTAGGCGGGGGCGAACTGGGGCGTTGCCTCACGCACTTGCAGGCCGGGCGCCGGGGTGGCCGGGGCATAGGGCTGCGGGGTGGCGGGGCGGGTTTGCGGCTTGATGTCGTCGTCCCAGCTCAGCATGGTGGTGATTCTCCCAGTTCTCAAAGTCAGTCGGCACGCGGGGCGTGCGGTATACAAGTTCAGATGAATTCAGGTACGGCTGGTTCTGCCGCACCGCTGGCGCGGGCCGGCGGTGCGGGTGGTGGTCAATCTATCCCCGGCCGGCCCGTGGGCCAGTCCAGGTGGGGTGTTGCTTGGCCGGGTCGCGGAGCGGCCCGGTGGGGCGATCAGCGCAGCGATGCGCTCAGAACTTGTGAACAATTCTGCTGCGCGCCCCGATCTCGGCCCTGCGATGCTCACCGTACCCTAGTACGGCTGCGCTTCTCGGACCAAGCTCATGGCGCTGACCAGCGACTTGGTGCTCGTTTCTTGAGCGCCTAGTCGAATGGCCATGCAAAGCTCGCTACGAATTCTTCACAGACTCTCAGGACACGCCTGCGGCCACTTCCGCGTAGCGGTCGTGGAACTCGTCCAGTTCGTGCTGCGGCGGCGAGTGGTCACCGGCAAAATGTCCGTCCAGCACCTTGAAGTCTCGGATGCGGTACAAGCTGACGCGACGCCAGCCGGGCAGCGACCCCGGGCCGCGGCTGCTTTCTCCAGCGGTCTGGTAGATCAGCAGTTGCAGGTTGCCTTCCAGGGTGCCGTATACATAGGGTTCTCCCACGCGGTGGTACCCGTCGCAGTCGAACTCCACCATCCGCTTCTCGGTAATTGCCTGCTGGATCAGCTGTTCCATTGCGCCCTCACTTTTCATCGTTGGCGAAGTCGGAGGCCAGTCAGCTTTCCGTCGCGGGCGCCGTCGGGCGCCGCGTCGTGTTGCTTCCGGCCTCCCTGGTGCCGGTGTCCGCCTGCGCGAATCACCGTCCCATAGGTAACAGCTTAAAACTCAGCGCACCACAGCGCACGCTTCATCGTCACGAATCGGGCAACAGGACGAGTTGGACACCTGCACGATGGCCTGCATGCAGGCGCTCTTGGTGCCATAGGCCTGGCCGGAATCAGCCAGTACCCGATGATCCGCGCCGAACAGCCGCCAACGCCAGCGTGCATGCTGGTCCTGGTAGATCTGGTAGTACATGGGGCAGCACTCCTCTTTGCGAGTCGCCCGGTCTGCCAGTGTGCGGCGGGGCGGCTGTTGGCCGCTCGTACCGCTGAAGCCTGTTTGTCACAGGGCTGTGCTACGATCAAAGTCCCTTCACGAGACCGCAGCTCACTGGTGGCCGATCCGCTCGGTTCTCCACAGCGCTCTCTGAAGCCGCCCGTCGTGTTGCCGCACGGCGGGCTTCTTCGTTTATAGGGGCCACGAACAGACAGCTTCGTGACCCATTGCCCTCCTGATGTCCCACCAGACTACTGTTGTTGCCGCTTGGCGGAACGATGGCGGCGCCTTGTTGGTCGCCTGCGCGGGGTCGCCGGTTGGCGGCGGTGGGCATGGCGTCTGGTGGGTCCGCGTTGCTTGACCCACCCTACTCCTCTATGTGCCACCGGCCGTTGCCAGGCTGGCGATCCGTTGCATGCGCCGGATCAGGCGCCTGCCGTAGCCGGCTGCTTTACTGGCAGCTCTCGCAATCCGGATTGTCGATGCTGCAAAACTTCACGTCGGAGGCGGGTTCCATGGCGGCCTCTTCCACCACCGGCGCCGGGGCCGGTGCAGCAGCGGCTGCCGTCACGCCGCCGGACACCGGCACGGCGTTCAGCTCGCCACCACGGCCGGTGGACTTCTCGGCACTGGTCGCGGCCAGCGTGCGCAGGTAGTAGGTGGTCTTCAGGCCACGCACCCAGGCCAGCTTGTACCGGTCGTCCAGCTTCTTGCCGCTGGCGCCGCCCACGTACAGGTTCAGCGACTGGGCCTGGTCGATCCACTTTTGGCGGCGGCTGGCGCATTCCACGGTCCAGCGGGCGTCCACCTCGAAGGCGGTGGCGTACAGCTCGCGCAGGTCTTGTGGGATGCGGTCGATGCGGCCGACGGAACCGTCGAAGTACTTCAGGTCGGCCACCATCACTTCGTCCCACAGGCCGCGTTCCTTCAGGTCGCGCACCAGGTAGTCGTTGACGATAGTGAACTCGCCCGACAGGTTCGATTTGACGAACAGGTTCTGGTAGGTCGGCTCGATGCTGGCGGACACGCCCACGATGTTGGCGATGGTGGCGGTCGGCGCAATGGCGATGCAGTTGGAGTTGCGCATGCCGTAGCTGCTGATGCGGGCACGCAGGCTGTCCCAATCCAGGCTGCTGCTGCGGTCGACTTCCAGGTAGCCGCCACGGGCGTCGGCCAGCAAGTCCAGCGAGTCCTGCGGCAGGATGCCGCGGTCCCACAGGCTGCCCTTGTACGACGGGTAGCGGCCACGCTCTTCGGCCATCTCGGTGGACGCCCAGTAAGCGTAGTAGCAGACGGCTTCCATCGAGCGGTCGGCAAACTCCACGGCGGCTTCGCTACCGTAGGGCACGCGCAGCTCGTGCAGGCAGTCCTGGAAGGACATGATGCCCAGGCCCACCGGGCGGTGGCGCAGGTTGGAATTGCGCGCCTTCTTGACCGGGTAGAAGTTGATGTCGATCACGTTGTCCAGCATGCGCATAGCGGTCTTCACCGTACGCTTGAGCTTGGCGTGGTCGAGCGTCTTCTTGCCGTCGGCGCCCACGCTCAGGTGGTTGCGCAGGTTGACGGAACCCAGGTTGCACACCGCGATTTCGTTCTCGTTGGTGTTCAGGGTGATTTCCGTGCACAGGTTGGAGCTATGCACCACGCCGATGTGCTGCTGCGGGCTGCGGATGTTGCACGGGTCCTTGAAGGTGACCCACGGGTGGCCCGTTTCGAACAGCATGGTCAGCATCTTGCGCCACAGGGTGGCAGCCGGAATCTTCTTGGCCACGCGCATTTCGCCACGCTCGGCCTTGGCTTCGTAGGACAGGTAGCGTTCTTCGAAGGCCTTGCCGTACAGGTCGTGCAGGTCCGGGCATTCGGCCGGGCTGAACAACGTCCATTCGGCCTGTTCCATCACCCGCTTCATGAACAGGTCCGGAATCCAGTTGGCGGTGTTCATGTCGTGGGTGCGGCGGCGGTCGTCACCGGTGTTCTTGCGCAGCTCCAGGAACTCTTCGATGTCGGCGTGCCAGCTTTCCAGGTAGGCGCAGACGGCGCCCTTGCGCTTGCCGCCCTGGTTCACCGCCACGGCGGTGTCGTTGACCACCTTCAGGAACGGCACCACGCCTTGGCTCTTGCCGTTGGTGCCCTTGATGTGGCTGCCCAGCGCGCGCACCGGGGTCCAGTCGTTGCCCAGGCCGCCGGCGAACTTCGACAGCAGCGCGTTTTCCTTGATGGCTTCGTAGATGCCGTCCAGGCTGTCGTCGACGGTGGTCAGGTAGCAGCTGGAGAGCTGGCTGTGACGGGTGCCGGCATTGAACAGCGTCGGGGTGGACGACATGAAGTCGAAGGTCGACAGCACGTTGTAGAACTCGATCGCGCGGGCTTCGCGGTCAATCTCGTTGATCGCCAGGCCCATCGCCACGCGCATGTAGAAGGCCTGCGGCATTTCGATGCGGGTGCCGTGCACGTGCAGGAAGTAGCGGTCGTACAGGGTCTGCAGGCCCAGGTAGCCGAACTGATAGTCGCGGCTGGCGTCCAGCGCTTCGCCCAGGCGGGTCAGGTCGAACTGCGCCAGACGTTCGTCCAGCAGTTCGGCGTCGATGCCCTTCTTGATGAACTTGGGGAAGTATTCTTTATAGCGCTCGACCATCTCGTCCTGGCTGAGCTCTTCGCCGACGATTTCACGGCGGATGTTGTTCAGCAGCAGGCGCGAGGTCACGTAGTTGTAGGCCGGGTCCTGCTCGAACAGGCCACGGGCGGCCAGGATGGCGGACTTGCGCACTTCCTCGGCCGGCACGCCGTCGTACAGGTTCTTCAGCGTCTCGGCCAGCATGCCGTCGACGTCGACCACGTCCTCGAAGCCCTCAGAAGCGGATTGCAGCAGCGCGCGCAGCTTGCCCAGGTCCAGCGGCGAACGGTCGCCGTTGTCGCCCAGCACGTTGATGGTCGGATGGCTATCGCCGCTCACGTCGGCGGCGCCTTGGGCGGCACGCTCGCGGGTGCGCTGCTCACGGTACAGCACGTAGGCGCGGGCCACGTCGTGGTCGCCGGAGCGCATCAGCGCCAGCTCGACCTGGTCCTGAATGTCTTCGATATGGATGGCGCCGCCTTCCGGACGGCTGCGCATCAGCGCGCGGACCACATTCTGGGTCAGCGAGTCGACCGTCTCGCGGACACGGGCGCTGGCGGCGGCCTGGCTGCCGTGCACCGCGATGAAGGCCTTGGTCATGGCCACCGCGATCTTCATCGGCTCGAACGGCACGACCGCCCCGTTGCGACGGATGATTTTATAGTTCGCATACGGGTTCTGGCCGGCGTCGCCCAGATATGCAGCCTGGGACGCGATGGCTTCGGTCAATGCGGGTTCGGCAACGGTGTTCATGCGGTTGGCCTCCTTGCTGTACAAGCACTTAGCCTGCGTTCGGCCCCCGGTAAAAGCTGTGGGCAGGCTGTGGATAATCTGTGGGTAACCACAATATCTAGTGGTCACGCCGTCTAATTCGCCCAAATTCTAGTAGCCGGCCTGTTCCCCCGCAAGCTTGTTTTTTTGCGCGCCGCACGATATGGGGCCGGTCCCGGCGGGCCGTTTTTTGCCCCTCCGGCATGCCGATGGATTGGAAAATCAATCACTTGCCGCAGGGGCGACCGCCCATCGGCACGGGGGGTTTGCTACACTGGGCGCCTCTCTGGGATTTGCGCCGGTGCAACAGCCTCTCGGGCAACGCCGCGGCACCTTAACCGAACTCCGTTACCCGTCCATGAAGAACACCGCCACGCTTCTCATCAGCAGCCCGGACCGCAAGGGCCTGGTGGCCGCCATCGCCGACTTCCTGTACCGCCACAACGCCAACATCCTGCATGCCGACCAGCACCAGGACGCCACCGAGAACCTGTTCCTGATGCGGGTGGAGTGGGACTTGACCGAGTTCAGCCTGGAGCTGGCGGACTTCGGCGCCGCCTTCGCGCCCATCGTGGAGCGCTTCAACCTGGTCTGGCGGCTGGAGGACGGTCGCAAGCGGCTGAAGATGGCGATCTTCGTGTCGAAGTACGACCACTGCCTGGTGGACCTGCTACATCGTCACAAGAGTGGCGAACTGTTGTGCGACATCCCGCTGGTGATCAGCAACCACGAGGATTGCCGCGCCATCGCGGATTTCTATGGCGTGCCCTACCACGTGATCCCGGTCACCCACGAGAACAAGGCGCAGGCCGAGTGGCAGCAGCAGACGCTGATCGAGCAGAACGGCATCGACCTGATCGTGCTGGCCCGCTACATGCAGGTGCTGTCGAACGATTTCTGCGCCCGCTACCCCAATCGCGTCATCAACATCCACCACAGCTTCCTGCCCGCCTTCCACGGCGCGCGGCCCTACCATCGTGCCTTCGAACGCGGCGTGAAGCTGATCGGCGCCACCAGCCACTACGTGACCGAAGATCTGGACGAAGGCCCGATCATCGACCAGGACGTGGCGCGCATCAGCCACCGCAACACGGTGGAAGACCTGGTGGAAAAAGGCCGTGACCTGGAAAAGGTGGTGCTGTCCCGCGCGGTGCGCTGGCATGCGGACCACCGGGTACTCGTCTACAAGAACAAGACCGTGGTCTTCGATTGAGACTGCTACATCAACTGCTGGACGACGCCTGGCGGCTGCTCACCCTGAAGCAGCGGCCGCCGTTCGACTACGGCTACACCGTCGTCACGCTGTCGTTGGTGCTGTTCGCGCTCGGCATGATCACCGCCGACCCAGGGCCGCATTTCACCGCCCCGCTGGTGGTGCGGCTGGGCTTCTATGGCGTGCAGTACCTGCTGTCGACCTTCCTGTTCGCCTGGATCCTGAGCAGCACGCTGGGCCGACGTGGCCACGCGCTACCGCTGCTGGTGGCCTACACCCTGATCACGCTGCTGTCCCTGCCCGACCTCGCCGTG
Source organism: uncultured Neisseriales bacterium (assembly GCA_966211475.1). Classification (GTDB taxonomy): domain Bacteria; phylum Pseudomonadota; class Gammaproteobacteria; order Burkholderiales; family Leeiaceae; genus Leeia. The sequence goes on along the minus strand of CBIHQA010000196.1, from coordinate 818 downwards.
CCGGCGCTGCGCCTGCTGGATGAGGATGTGCTAGGCCTCTATAGCCTGGTGGTGCTCTGCTATACCCTGTTCGTGCTGTACCGCACGCTGCAGGAGAGCCTGAAGGTACCGGCGGTCGACCTGCTCACCTGCATCGCGCTTGCGCTGCTGGGCACCCTGATGATGGCGCAGGCCTACGACATCGCCGCCATCGCGACCGGCCTGGTCGACCCGAACGACATCCCGCTGAAGTGACCACAATGGCTCCATGAGCCTGTGGTTACGTGGCCCTAACCACCAGCCACCTACGCGGATACGCTCCCATCCCGTCACGATGCCGCGACGACGCTGCAGGGCGGAAAAGCGCAGCGCCTTCCGCCATAGTCAGTTGATATTTGCTCCAGCCAGGCTAGATACCGCCTAAGGCGGAAGACGCTGGCTTCTCCGCGAAGCTAGTTCCCTTGCGGGATTCCGCCCTACGCCCGAGTTGGCTGACACCAGGCCAGACCAAGTCCGAACCAGGAGTCCTCATGACCACCACCCTCACCGCCGTCACCCACGCCGACTTGGACGACCTGCTGCCGCTGATTCGCGGCTACCAAACCTTCTACGAAGCGGAACACATCGACGACGCGAAGAACCGCGCCTTCTTCGGCGGCCTGATCGGGCATCCGGAACACGGCATTCAGCACCTGCTGCGGGTGGATGGCCAGGCAGCGGGCTTTACCACCCTCTATCCCTTCTACGCCAGCATCACCGCAGAACGGATCATGGTGCTCTACGACCTCTACCTCGACCCGGCCCACCGTGGCGCGGGCTAACCCCGGCAGAGGATGCCG
>CBIHQA010000195.1:0-7149 GCA_966211475.1 uncultured Neisseriales bacterium | reverse complement strand
CGCTGCCGCTGATCGCCCTGGTGCTGGTGTTCCAGCGCTACATCGTGTCGGGGTTGACCGCCGGCTCGGTGAAGGGGTGACCGCCGGGCTCGGTCGAAGGGGTGACCGCCGGGCTCGGTCGAAGGGTACGCGACTGCTGGCGCCCGGCAACGCTGGGCTGATTTAAACGAAGGTGGAATGCGGGCGGTCTCCTGATTCATTCCCCTCCCCTGCCTGCCTGCCGGCAGGGAGCCCCCGCAGAGCGGGGTACGGTGGGGCTGGAAAGATCGCATTCCTCCGTAGCCCGGACGCAAAGCGGCCGGGAACAACGGCAAGAAGAACTTCCCCGGCCGCCAATGGCGTCCGGGCTACCAAGCAACCGCAACAAGGCTTTTTGCAGGAGCATCACGTGGCTCAGACCCAGAACGACAACGAATGGTGGCGCGGTGCCGCCCTCTACCAGATCTACCCGCGCAGCTTCCAGGACAGCAATGGGGACGGCGTCGGCGACCTGGCCGGCATCACTGCCCGCATTCCCTACCTGGCCAACCTGGGTGTGGACGGCATCTGGATCTCGCCTTTCTTCCAGTCGCCGATGAAGGACTTCGGCTACGACATCTCCGACTACTGCGCAGTGGACCCGCTGTTCGGCAAGCTGGAAGACTTCGACCGGCTGATCGAGACCACCCGTCGCCACAACCTGAAGGTGTTGATCGACCAGGTGCTGTCGCACACCTCCGACCAGCATCCCTGGTTTGTCGAAAGCCGCAGCAGCCGCGACAACGCCAAGGCCGACTGGTACGTTTGGGCCGACCCGAGCCCGGACGGCACGCCGCCCAACAACTGGCTGTCGATCTTCGGCGGCAGCGCCTGGCAGTGGGATACCCGCCGCGAGCAGTACTACCTGCACAACTTCCTGACCAGCCAGCCGGACCTCAACTTCCATTGCGCGGCAGTACAGGACGCGATGCTGGCCACCGCCAAGTTCTGGCTGGACCGGGGCGTGAACGGCTTCCGCCTGGACACCGTGAACTTCTACGTGCACGACAAACAACTGCGCTCCAACCCGCCGATGCCGGAGGGCGTGTTCGCCGCCGGCGTGCCGGAAAACAACCCCTACTCCCGCCAGCGCCACCTGTACGACAAGAGCCAGCCGGAGAACCTGGTGTTCCTGCAGCGGCTGCGCGCCCTGCTCGACCAGTACCCCGGCACCACCACGGTGGGCGAGATCGGCGACGACGAGCAGTACAAGACACTCACCCAGTACACCAGCGGCAACGACAAGCTGCACATGGCGTACACCTTCAACCTGCTGACCGACCAGTGCTCGCCGCGTTACATCCACGGCGTGCTGGACGAATTCCAGCGTGAGACCGGTGGCGCCTGGGCGTGCCTGTCGCTTAACAACCACGACGTGCCACGGGTGATGACCCGCTGGGCCAAGCAGGGGGAAGGCCCGGCCTTCGCCGCGGTGCTGTTCGCCATGCTCGGCTCGATGCGCGGCTCCATCTGCCTGTATCAAGGCGAGGAACTGGGCCTGACCGACGTGGACATCCCGTTCGAGCAGATCCAGGACCCGTATGGCAAGGTAATGTGGCCGGAATACAAGGGCCGCGACGGTTGCCGCACACCGATGCCCTGGCGAGCCAGCGCCCGCAACGCCGGTTTCTCGCTGACCCATCCGTGGCTGCCGATCCCGCCGGAACACGTGATGAAATCGGTCGACCTGCAGGACGCGGACGCCGGTTCCATCCTCAACCGTTACCGGCAACTGCTGCGCTGGCGCAAAATGCACCCGGCCCTGATTACCGGCGACCTGGAGCTGCTGCCGGCACATGATCAGGTGGTCGGCTTCATCCGCCGGCACGAGCAGGAAACGCTGGTCTGCCTGTTCAACCTGACCGGCCGCACGGCCGAATACCGGTTGCCGGCCGGGGTATCCGCCCGCTGGCTGGGTGGACATGGCTTCAATAGTGAGCTGGCCGACGGTGTGGCCGTTCTGCCGCCCTATCAGGCCGGATACGGCGTGGTCGCCGACGGCGGCCACTGAGCAAAGTGATTCTGGTGGGAGCGACGTCAGTCGCCCCCTCCGCGCAGCATCGAGATAAAAAACAGAGAGACACGACATGGCCGCCATCACGCTCGAACACGTCCACAAGCAGTACGCCAATGTGCACGTGCTCAACGACATCAACCTGGAAATCGCCGCCGGCGAGTTCTGCGTTTTCATCGGCCCGTCCGGTTGCGGCAAGTCCACGCTGCTGCGGATGATCGCCGGGCTGGAGGACGTGACGGCGGGCAATCTGTCGATCGACGGCAAGGTGGTCAATGACGTGCCGCCGGCCAAGCGCAATGTGGCGATGGTGTTCCAGAGCTATGCGCTGTACCCGCACATGAATGTGTACGACAACATGGCCTTCGGCCTGACCATGCAGAAGCTGGATAAGCCGGAGATCGAACGCCGGGTGCGCGAGGCTGCGCGCATCCTGCAACTGGACAAGCTGCTGGACCGTAGACCTAAGCAGCTGTCCGGCGGCCAGCGCCAGCGGGTGGCGATCGGCCGCGCCATCGTGCGCCAGCCCAAGGTGTTCCTGTTCGACGAGCCGCTGTCCAACCTGGACGCCGCGCTGCGGGTACAGACCCGCATCGAGATCGCCCGTCTGCACCAGGAGATCGGCACCGCCAGCATGATCTACGTGACCCACGACCAGGTCGAGGCGATGACGCTCGCGGACAAGATCGTGCTGCTGAACGCCGGCCCGGCGGTGGCCAAGGACGGCAGCATCGCCCAGGTGGGCAGTCCGCTGGAGCTCTACCACCACCCGGCCAACAAGTTCGTGGCCGGCTTCATCGGCTCTCCGTCGATGAACTTCCTGCCCGCTACGGTTCAGGATATCGGCCCGGACGGCGTAACGATCGGCCTGCCCGGCGGCACGCGCCTGTTCGCCGCCGTGGAGGGCAACGACCTGCTGCCGGGGTCGCAGGTGAGCTTCGGCATCCGTCCGGAGCACCTGTCGGTGCAGGACAGCGGCCCGCTGAGCGGCCAGCTGCGCCACGTCGAGCACATGGGCGAGCTGAGTTACCTGTATATCGACCTGCCGGGGCTCTCCGCACCGCTCGTCGTCAAGCACGGCGGCACCTTCACCGGTCACCCCGGTTCGCCGGTGCACCTGGCCGTACCGGGAGCCGACGCCCACCTGTTCGACATGGAGGGCCGCGCCCGCCGTCGGCTGACCGAAGCGGTGCTCGTCTAGGCGTCCCCTTCCCCGGAGATTGCAGTTGCCACCGCCTACCCCCCCTCTGGCGGACCAGCGGCACAAGCTGATCCTCAACCTGCTCGCGGAGCGCGGCCAGTGCCGCACCCGCGAACTGGCCGACGCCATGCACACCAGTGAGATGACCATCCGCCGGGACTTGCAGGAGCTGGAGGAGCGCGGCGTACTGCGCCGGGTGCACGGTGGCGCGCTGCTGACCGACGAGGCCGCCCAGGCGCCGGAAGCAGGCAGCCCAGTGCGCGAACATCTGCAGCACATCGCCAGCCGCGCGCTGGAGCTGATCCGGTCACCGCAGGTGCTCTACTTCGACTCGGGCAACACCACGCTGGAATTGGCGCAGCAGCTCGCTCAGCAGCCAGACCGCGCGCAAGGTTGCCATGTGGTGACCCATTCGCTGCCGATCGCCTCGGTGTTGCTCGGCAAGGTGCCGTCACTGCAGATCATCGGCGGCGAGCTCTACCCCGCCACCGGCAGCACCTTCGGCCAGGTGGCGCTGGAGCAGATCGCCCGTTTTCGCTACGACCTGTTCTTCATGGGCGCGGCAGGGGTCCACCCGGAGATGGGCTGGACCAACACCAACCACGTCGAGGTGATGATCAAGCAAGCCATCATCGCCCGCGCCAAGCAGGTGGCCGCCGTGGTCGACAGCCAGAAATGGCTGCAGACGTCCTTTGCCGAAATCCTGCCATTCGCCCGGGTGCAGACCTGGGTGTCCGACCAGCAACTGCCGCCCGCCGCACGACACGCCGCCGAACAGGGCGGCCTGCGGCTCCTGCTCGGTTAACGCTTGTGAAAAATTCTACTGCGCAGCCCGATCTCGGCCTTGCGATGCTCACCGTACCTCAGTACGGCTGCGCTTCTCAGGCCAAGCTCGGGCTGCTCGCGACGAATTTTTTCACAAGCGGCAACCCCATCTGATCCCTTCTCCCACCGGAAGGAGGCCGTCATGGCACGCATCTTCCTGATGACTCTGCTGCTCGCAAGCGGCCTCATGCTGCCGTTGGCGGGGCGGTGCGACGTGATCCGTTATCCGCATGCCGAGTCCGACAGCGACTCGCGCCAGGACTATCCGCTGCAATTGCTGAAATTGGCGCTCGCCAAGGCGGGCGGCAACCACACGCTGGCGCCGTCCAAGGTCCGCATGCAGCAAGGCCGCGCCACCCGCGAACTGGAGGACGGGCAGGACATCGACGTGATGTGGACCATGACGTCGAAGGAGCGCGAAGCCCATCTGCTGCCGATCCGCATCCCCATCTACAAGGGCCTGATTGGCTGGCGCATCGGCCTGGTACGCAAGGTCGATGCGGAACGGTTTGCCTCGGTGCGCAACCTGGCCGACCTGCGGGCGATCACCCTGGGGCAGGGCCACGACTGGCCGGATACCGACATCCTGCGCAGCAACGGACTCAACGTCTATGGCGTGGACGACTACGAGTCGCTGTTCCGCATGCTCCAGCAGGGGCGCTTCGATTACTTCCCGCGCTCGGTGCTGGAAATCTGGCAGGAACGGGACCGGCATGCCGGCCAAGGGCTGGTGGTCGAGCCCCACCTGCTGCTGCGCTACCCGGCGGTGGCCTACTACTTCGTCAACCGTCGCAACACGGGCCTGGCCCGGCTGATCGAGCGCGGACTAGAGCGGGCCTTGGCTGATGGCTCCTTCGACCGGCTGTTCCTGAAGTTCTACGGGCCGCTGCTGGAGGCCGCACACATCGACGGGCGGACCGTCATCGACCTGACCAACCCGCTGCTGCCCGCCGATACGCCGCTCAATCGCGATGCGTTCTGGTATCGCACCCCACCGGCACAGTGATCCGGGACGTCAGTCCGCCTCCCCGTGGCCGGCCCGCCACGCCTTGGGCGTCATCCCGAAATGCGTGCGGAAGGTGCGGATGAAATAGCTCTGCGTGGCAAAGCCACTGGCCCAGGCAACCTCCTTGCCCGCCATCGCGCTTTCGCTCAGCAGGTGCGCCGCCCGTTCCATCCGCTGGCGGTTGATATAGGCCACCAGATGCTCCCCGGTGGTCTGGCTGAACACATGCGACAGGTAATCGGCCGTACAACCGCACTGGGCGGCCAGCTGCCGCACGCTCAGCGTGTGGTCGCCCAGCCGGTTCTGGATCAGCACGCGAACCCGCGCCACCAGCAGCGGCTCCGGCTGCGTTTCGCCGCCCTGCTCTTCCAGGGTGCGCAGCACACCGGCAGTGGCGGCCGAGACCAGCGCCCGGGCCTGCAATTCGGCCAAAGGCTGGGTCTCCGGGCGGGTGTCCGCAGACCGCCCGAGCCGTGCGGCATCCGCCAGCCAGCCGTGAATGCGCTGGGCCTGCGCATCCCGTACCGCCTCCAGATGCAGGATGTCGGGCCGGCCCGGCGTCGCCTCCTGCGCCAGGTGGCAGGTCAGCGTGTCACCCTCGGCGTAGATCACCACGTTGCGGAAGGGCTCGTCCTCCGCGCCTGCACCGACGATTTCCGCATGCATCAGCTTTGGCGGCAGCACCAGCGCCTCGCCCGCATCCAGCCGCAGCTCGCCCTGCGGAAAGCGGAAGCGCGTCCAGCCGGACACTTGCAGGAACAGTTCCGGCGCCAGGTGAAAGTGCCCCTCCCCCCGCGTGACGCCGCCACTGAGCGCAACCGGCAAGCGCAGCGGCAAGGCGCCGGAGGCCAGCCGGACCAGGAAGTCCGACAGATGCTGGCGCATCCGCAACCCCTGCTCCGGCTCCGCGCCCTGCACCGTTCCCGGCAGGGCGGCCGGTCCGGCCGGGGCCGGCTGATCATCCAGGTTTTTTCGCATTCTTTGCAGTTTTGTCGCAACGATTCGCGTTGTTGGGCGGGCAGGTCAGCGGCTACGCTAGCAGCGTGGAATTCGCAGTCAATTCCCTTCTGGAACAGTTACTTGCAAGGCCATTCCGTCGAACTTGCCAGACTTCGAACCTGCTGGAGAAACATTGTGCAAAAAACCAAGCTTTCTGTCATTGTCTGGAACGAATTCCGGCATGAACAGGAAAACGCCGCCATCCGTGCCATCTATCCGGACGGAATCCACGGCACCATCGCCGCTGCGCTACGCGAAACCCCGGCACTGAACCCCGGCGCTCTGCCGCTGGACATCAGCACCGCTACACTGGACGAGCCGGAGCACGGCCTGTCCGAAGAACGCCTCGCCCACTGCGACGTGCTGATCTGGTGGGGCCACAAGGCCCACGACCAGGTGTCCGACGCCATCGTCGAACGGGTGCAGCGCCGCGTGCTGGAAGGCATGGGCCTGATCGTGCTGCACTCCGGTCACTTCTCGAAAATCTTCCGCCGGCTGCTGGGCACCAACTGCTCGCTCAAGTGGCGCGAGGCGGACGAGAAGGAACGGCTGTGGGTGGTCGAGCCGTCGCACCCCATCGCCGCCGGCCTGCCCGAGTACTTCGAACTACCCTATGAGGAAATGTACGGCGAACGCTTCGACATCCCGCAGCCGGACAGCCTGGTGTTCCTGTCCTGGTTCGAAGGCGGCGAAGTGTTCCGCTCCGGCTGCTGCTGGGAGCGCGGCCACGGCCGGCTGTTCTACTTCCGCCCCGGCCATGAGGCCTACCCGACCTACCACGACGCCAACATCCAGCGCGTGATCGCCAACGCCGTGCAATGGGCCGCGCCGCGCGTGAACATCGTCGACCACTGCCCCAACGCACAACCGCTGGAAAAGCTCAGCCGGAAGAACGTCAGCTTCTCCAAGGTCGGCATCCTGCAAGGCAAGGGGGACATCCAATGAGGGGCGATTACAAGGTGGAAGTGAAAGACGCACCGGCCAGCAGCGACGGCCCGCGCCTGCGGGTCGGCGTGATCGGCTTGGGCATCGGCCGCCTGCACATCGAAGGTTGGCTGCAGCACCCGAACGTGGACGTGGTCGCCA
>CBIHQA010000194.1:0-7159 GCA_966211475.1 uncultured Neisseriales bacterium | reverse complement strand
CGGCTCCAAGCCGGCCGCCGCCGCCGAGAAGTGGGTGGCTGCGAACGGCGCCCGCATCAACGGTTGGGTGCAGTAAGCCCCTCCCTCGATCCTAGCCGCCCGTCCTAGTCTGCCGCCCTGGCAGTCCGGGGCGGGCTGTTTTGCGTTCAGCCCAGGAGCTCGCCATGTCTCTTGCCGTATTGCGTCGCCTTGCTTTCGCCTGCCTCGCGCTACCTGTCCTTGCCGCAGCCCAGGACCCCGCCGCCTGCCAATCGGTGCGCCTGCCCGACATTGGCTGGACCGACATCGCCGCCACCAATGGCCTCGCGTCGGTGGTGCTGAAGGGGCTGGGTTACAAGCCGGCCATTGCCTTCGCCTCGGCGCCGGATACCTACGCCGGCCTCAAGGACAGCAAGTTCGACGCCTTTCTCGGCTACTGGGCACCGGCCGCCACGAAGCTGGTAGAGCCCTACCTGAAGGCCGGCACCGTCAAGCTGCTACCGACACCGAACCTGACCGGCGCCAAGTACACGCTGGCGGTGCCGGATTACGTCGCGGCCGGCGGACTGAAAAGCTTCGCCGACATCGCCCGTTACCGGGAGAAACTCAATTTCGTGCTGTACGGGCTGGAGCCGGGTAACGACGGCAATGCCCTGCTGCACGAGATGATCAAGAAGAACCAGTTCAACCTGGGCGACTTCATCGTCAACGAGTGGGGCGAGAAGGGCATGCTGATGGCGGTGAACAAGGCGGTGAAGGAAAAGCGCTGGATCGTGTTCCTGGCCTGGGAACCGCACCCGATGAACGTCGACCTGAAGCTGACTTACCTTAGCGGCGGCGACAAGGTGTTCGGCCCCAACTTTGGCGAGGCCAAAGTCTACACCGTGTTGTCACCTACTTACGCCGATCGCTGCCCTAACGCGGCGCGCTTGTTCAGCAACCTGCGCTTCACCACCATGATGGAAAACCAGGTGATGAAGAGCATCGTGGATAAGCAGAAACCGGAGGCCGCCGCTACCGCGTGGCTGAAGGCGAACCCGGCCGTGCTCACCGGCTGGCTGGCTGGGGTCAGTACCGTCGATGGCAAGGACGGGCTGGCGGCGGTGAGGGCATCGCTGGGGCTATAACAGCGCCCGCATGCGTAACCTGACATAACCCGGGGGAGCTGAAGCGAAGCCGGGGTGTCGGCGATGAGGCTGTCCCTCACACCAGACCCCGGCCACTTGCGCGGTCGTTCCGTCTTACCCGGTGATGTCCAGCGGCTGGTCACCGCAGCCATCGTCGATGCCGGCGTTCCCGGTGGAGTGCATCTTGCCATGTGGCCATTGTGGCAGCCATCGGGTGAGGTGCTCGGCAAACCCTTCCGCCGCAGGTGACAGGATGCGGACGTTTGGCGAGTACAGACAGACGGTGCGCACCGTTTCCGGTTCGATCACCCGCCGTCCGACCAGCCCGAAGGGGGCGGCCAGCACGCCGACGTAAGCCGGTGCGACGGTTGCAGCAAGGCCTTGTGCAGCAATGCCGAGCGCAGTGGAGATATTGTCGACCACGTCGACCGGTATCACACGTTCGTCTTCCGGTACCGCTGCGCGCATCCGGTCCACGCTGTATTCGTGATCGCGGCCCGCCGCCACCAAGGCGTGCCCGCGCAACTCGCTCCAGCGCAAGGACTTTTGCCGTGCGAGCGGGTGATCCGGCGTACACCACAACACCCATCGACTTTCGAACAGCGGCACGCGCGAGACATCCTGGCCCACCACGCGGTCGGGTCCCACCGCGATGTCCACGTCTCCCGCCGCCACGGAATCCACCAGCCGATCCACGGCGATGTCACGCACCCGCACCACCACCTTGGGCCGTTCGGCCTGATAGGCCCGAATGGCTTCCGGCAAGGCCGTGCTCGCCAGCACCAGGGGCGCCCCGACACGCACCAGCCCGGCAGCTCGATCGCGTACGTCGGCCGCGGCCGTTTCGGCCAGGCGGACGTGACGCAACACGCTTTCGGCCGAGGCCAGAAAGTCATGCCCGGCGCTCGACAGGTTTACCCGCCGCGTGGTGCGGTCGAACAAGCGAAACGACAGCGACGACTCCAGTTCGGCGATGAGCTGGCTGATCGCCTGGGCGGTCATGCCGAGCCGTTGCGCGGCTGCGCTGAAGCTGTGCAGCTCTGCCACCGCGGAAAAGGCTTCGAGTTGCCGGAGGGTGAATCGGGTCAGGGCCATAACAAGATTGTAAAGAAATGGTTGAAGATTGACCAATTTCCATTGCTTGTTTCAGAGAGTCGCCGGCCACAAACTTGACGCAAATCAAGTGACCACCGCACCGGACCCAGGAGATCAGCGTGCTCGACACAAATATTCATGCCGCACTGGCCGGCGAGTTGCAGCAAGCCGAACGGAGCCGGGTGCAGGTCGAACAATTCTCCAGGCGTTATCCCGCCATGGAGATCGCCGACAGCTACGCCATTCAGCGTGAGTGGGTCCGGATGCAGGTCGCCGAAGGCCGCCGCGTGGTGGGGCACAAGATCGGCCTCACCTCGCGTGCCATGCAGATGGCCTCGCAGATCACCGAGCCCGACTATGGTGCGCTGCTGGACAGCATGCTGCTCCCCAACGGCGGCGAGGTGGAAGCCGCGCGCTTCATCGTGCCGCGCTTCGAGGTGGAGTTCGCTTTCATGCTTGCCCGGCCGTTGCGTGGGCCCGGCGTCACCGTGTTCGACGTGCTGAACGCGACCGACTACGTGGTGCCCGCGCTGGAGCTGATCGACGCGCGCATCGAGCAGTTCGACCGCGAGACCAAGGCGCCGCGCAAGGTGCTCGATACCATTGCCGACAACGCGGCGAACGCGGGCATCGTGCTAGGCGGGCGGCCGATGAAGCCGGATGCGGTCGACTGGCGCTGGGCGGGCGCGCTGCTGTTCCGGAATGGCGTGATCGAAGAGTCCGGGCTTGGCGCCGCCGTGCTCAACCACCCGGCCAACGGGGTGGCCTGGCTCGCCAACAAGCTGGCTGTGCACGACGAGCATCTGGAAGCCGGAGAGATCGTGCTGGGCGGCTCGTTCACCCGGCCGGTCGCCTGCGCCGCCGGGGATGTGTTCCATGCGGACTACGGCGCACTGGGTTCGATCTCGATCCGGTTCGTGTGATGCCCATGCCTACCCCTGACAACCCTTTCAAGCACGCATTGCAACGCGATGCGACGCAGATCGGCCTCTGGCTTGGCCTGGCCGATCCCTACACCGCCGAGCTGTGTGCCACGGCCGGCTTCGACTGGCTGCTGATCGACGGGGAGCATGGCCCCAACGACTTGCGATCGATCCTTGCCGTATTGCAGGCGGTTGCCGCGTATTCCTCGCATGCCGTGGTGCGGGTGCCGCAGGGCGACGCCGCGCTGATCAAACAGATGCTGGAGATCGGCGCGACCACCTTGCTGGTGCCGATGGTCGAGACGGCCGAGCAGGCACGCGAGCTGGTGCGGGCGATGCGCTATCCGCCCGAAGGTATTCGTGGTGTTGGTAGTGGCCTGGCGCGCTCGTCGCGCTGGTCGGCCCATGCGGATTACTTGGCCCGCGCCAATCAGCAGGTCTGCCTGCTGGTGCAGGTGGAGAGCGTGGCCGCGCTGTCGCATCTGGAAGAGATCGCCTCGGTCGACGGCGTCGATGGCGTCTTTATCGGTGCGGTGGATCTGTCCGCCTCGATGGGCCTGCTGGGCCAGCCAGGACATCCGGAGGTATGTGCCGCGGTGGAGCAGGCCATCGGCCGTATCCGGGCGGCGGGCAAGGCGCCGGGCGTGCTGTGCACCGATGAGACGCTGGCGCGCCGCTATCTCGAATTGGGGGCTCGTTTTGTCGCGGTCGGCGTGGAGGCGACGCTGCTCGCACAGGCGACACGTGCGCTGGCGGGCCGTTTCAAACAACCGTTGCAAGCTGCTGGGACGAACCCGTCCGGCGGTTATTGAAGGAGTCAGCAATGGATCTGAGCAGTTTGCGTGAGTCCTTCTCGGGCCGTCTGATCACGGAACCGGCGGACATGGCGCCCTTCCTGACCGACTGGCGCGGCAAGTGGACCGGCCAGGCGCTGGCGGTTGCGCAACCCGATACGAGCGAGGACGTGGCGAAGGTGGTGCGTTGGTGCTACGCGCGGCAGGTCCCCATGGTTCCCCAGGGCGGCAACACCGGGCTGTCCGGTGGCGCCACCCCGGATACGTCCGGGCTTGCCCTGGTGCTGTCGCTGGCGCGCCTCAAACGCATTCGGCAGGTCGATCCGATCAACAACACGATCGAAGTCGAAGCGGGCGTCACGCTGCAACAGGTGCAGGAGGCTGCTCGCCAGGCTGACCGGTTGTTTCCGCTCAGCCTGGCCGCGCAAGGCAGTTGCACGATCGGGGGCAATCTCGCGACCAATGCCGGCGGCGTGCAGGTACTCCGTTATGGGAATGCCCGCGACCTCTGCCTGGGGCTGGAAGTGGTCACGCCGAGCGGGGAGATTTGGGATGGCTTGCGCGGCCTGCGCAAGGACAACACCGGTTACGACTTGCGGAATCTGTATATCGGCAGCGAAGGCACGCTCGGGATCGTCACCTCCGCCGTGCTCAAGTTGTTTCCTCAGCCGCGAGCCCAGGTCGCGGCATTGATCGCGGTGCCGTCTCCCGAGGCGGCTGTGCAACTGCTGCAGCGCAGTCACACTTATCTGGCGGCGGGCCTGACCGCCTTCGAACTAATCAGCGAGACCTGCCTTGCGCTGGTGGAGAAGCATGTGCCAGCTGCCCGGCGTCCCCTCGACGAGGTTTCGAGCTGGTATGTGCTACTCGAGGTAAGCGATCCGCACGATGAAGCGTTCGCCTTCTCGGCCATCGAGGGGCTGCTGATCTCGGCGCTAGAGCAGGGGTTAGCCACCGATGGGGCCATTTCGTCGAGTGTCGCCCAGTTCAAAAGTCTGTGGGCGTTGCGTGAAGACATCTCCGAAGCGCAAGCCGCTGAGGGCAAGACGATCAAGCACGACATCTCGGTGCCGATCTCGCGCATTCCGGATTTCATCGCCGCTACCGATGAGGCCATCGCGGCGGCGTTTCCAGAGGTACGCGTGGTTGCCTTTGGACATTTGGGCGACGGCAACCTGCACTACAACCTGTCCCCCGCAGCGCACAGGACTGGCCCGGAATACGCAGACGCCTTCGTCGCGTTGGAAGGCCCGATCAATCGGTTGGTCCACGACGCGGTGGCGGCCCATGGCGGATCGATTTCGGCCGAGCATGGGCTGGGCGTGCTGCGCCGTGACGAAGCGGTGCGCTACAAGTCGACGGTCGAGCGGACGCTGATGCAAGCCATCAAGTCCGCGCTCGACCCTCTCAATCTGATGAACCCCGGAAAGGTCTTGCCATGATGAGTAACCTCATCGATGTCGCGGGGCATGCCGTCTCGCCCGATCACTACATCGACGGCCAGCGTGTCCCCTCCACGGAAACCTTCGAGCTACGGTCGCCCATCGACCAGCGGCTGCTGGGTCAGGTCAGCGAGGGTTTGGCCGGCCACGTGGACATCGCGATCCGCGCCGCACAGCGCGCGTTTCCGGCTTGGGCTGCGCTGAGCGCCGCCGAGCGCAAGGTGTACCTGGACCGGTTCGCCGCCGAAATCGAAAAGCGGACGGAGGCGTTCTGCGCGGTCGAATCCAACGATGCCGGCGTGCTGCTGTCGCGCATGCGGCACGGTGTGGTGCCGCGTGCGATGCTCAATCTCACCTGGTTTGCCGAGCACGCGCTCACTCTGCAGGAGCGGCCGATCGAGACCGAACAGGCGCATCACATCGTGCGGCACGATCCGGCCGGCGTGGTGGTGATCGTCACGCCGTGGAATTCGCCGCTAATGCTCGCAACCTGGAAGCTCGGGCCGGCGCTGGCAGCGGGCAACACCGTTGTGGTCAAGCCGCCCGAATGGGCGCCGCTGTCGAGCTCGCTACTTGCTGATTGCGCGGATGTGGCAGGCTTGCCGCCCGGCGTGTTCAACCTGGTGCAGGGGAGCGGCGCGAACACCGGCGCAAAGTTGGTCAGCGACCCGCGTATCGCACGTGTCTCCTTCACCGGCTCGGTGCCCACCGCCAAATGGATCGCTCAGGCAGCCGGCGCCAACCTGGTGCCGTGCAGTCTGGAACTTGGCGGCAAGTCGCCGTTCCTCGTGCTAGAGGACGCGGACCTCGACAATGCCGCCGCCACCGCCGCGCTGATGTATCGCAACGCCGGGCAGGTGTGTCTCGCCGGGACGCGGCTGCTGGTGCATGCCAAGGTTGCCGACCGCTTCGTGGCGGCGCTGCGCGGCTACGTCGAGAAGCTGAACATCGGCGACCCGCGCGACGCGGCGACCGAGATCGGCCCGATCATCCATCCGCGCCAGGTCGAACGCGTGCATGGTTTTGTCGAGCGTGCGGTGGCCGGTGGCGCCAAGCTGCTGTGGGGCGGGGAGAAGCACCCGTTCGGCGCCCAGTACTACCAGCCGACCCTGCTTGCCGACGTACGCCAGGATGCCGAGATCGTGCAGAACGAGGTGTTCGGCCCGGTGCTGACGCTACAGACCTTCGCGTCGGACGACGAAGCGATCGCACTCGCCAACGGCACCACTTACGGCCTGAGCGGCGTCTGCTATGGCGAAACCGAGCATGCCACGGCGGTGGCCGAACGGGTGCTCACCGGCTTCATCTGGGTCAACAGCTTCGGTATCCGCGACCTGGCGGCGCCCTTCGGGGGCGTCAAGCACTCCGGCATCGGTCGCGAGGGGGGCGACTGGAGTTTCGAATTTTTCTGCAACGTGAAGGACGTGGTCGTCCCCATGAAGCCCTTCCGTGCCAGTTTCAGCCAACGTTGAAAGGAATCCTGCGATGAACGGCAAGATTGTCGGCGCCGCGCTCGTCTCCCATCACCCCGGACTCATGCAGAGCGAGGAATTCCGCCGCTTGCAGGGCGCGGGGGAAGACTCCGATCTGATACCGGGCTATGCCCGGCTGCGCGAACACATCGCCGCGGCCCGACCGGACGTGGTGGTGATCTTCGACAGTCACTGGTTCACCACCGGCTATCACCTGGTGGATGGCGGCACGCGTTACCAGGGCACTTACATCTCGGACGAAATGCCGTGGTACCTGCATGGCGTGCCCTACGACTACGTCGGCCATCCGGACCTGGCGCTGCTGGT
>CBIHQA010000193.1:0-7169 GCA_966211475.1 uncultured Neisseriales bacterium | reverse complement strand
ACCAAATCGTACGAGATCGCCTCTAAGCCCGCGTAATTGCGGGCTTTTTTCATTCTCGGCTTGGCGCTGCTTTGCAAGATTTTGTATCGCCAAACACGCCGTTTCTATCCGTCAGGGTGGTCGTTGCCACCGTGCGCGGCGATGAACATCGCGACGGCCGACCGGCAATAGGATTCGATTTCGTTGTCGTCCTCCGCTCTCGCCTCATCGAAGCGTGCGATAAGCAGGAGATCGGATCCTTTGAACAGCGCGGCAAACAAGCGGGCGGACCGGAGAGGGTCGGGCACGTTCAGAACCGTCTTCGCGTGCAATTGACGCAACAGGGCCTCGATTTGGGCGATGACATGGGCGGGGCCGGCTTCGTAATGGAGCTTGCTTAACGACTTTTGATTTGTCTTGTCGGCCAAGACCATGGCTTCGACACTGCGGACGTCCGGGCTCAACAGCGTGCGAAGCAGGGATGTTCCCATCGCCATGAGCTGATCTTCGGCCGAACCGTCGACACCTTCAAACAGGGCCTGTGATGCAAAAGGATGGCAGTGGGCCGCCATGGCCGCGCTGAACAGCGCCTCTTTGTTCTCGAAGTGCCGATAGATGCTTAGCTTGGATATCTTCGCCCGCTGGGCGACCTTGTCCATGGTCGTCGCTTGAAAACCCAATCCCACAAAGAGTTCGCTGGCGGCGTCGACGATCGTTTGGCGAAGCGCCTCGTTGGCGGGCCGGCCGCGCCGGCCCTGGCTGCTTTTGGTCACGGCAATTCCAGTACTTGACAGTATTTAAATTCCTAATTTTGGATACCACCAAGTATCTTAAATTTGCAATCCAGGCCCTGCCTCCTTCATCCACAACACGGAGCCCATTATCATGAATGACGTCCTCATCATTGGCGGCAGCTTTGCCGGCCTCGCCGCCGCCCTGCAGCTCGGCCGCGCCCGCCGCAAGGTCACCGTTCTCGATACCGGCCGGCCGCGCAACCGCTTTGCCGGCCATTCGCACGGTCTGCTCGGCCACGATCACAAGCCGCCGCTGGACATTCTGGCCGAGGCACGGCAGCAGCTGGCGCGCTATCCCACGATCAGGCTGGTCAATGCCCGGGCCGAAAGCGTGTCTGGCGCAATCGACGATTTCTGCGTCGTCACTGACGATAACGAAAGCCTAAAGGCGCGTCGCCTGATCCTGAGCTATGGCGTCGCCGACCAGATGCCAGATGTTCCGGGCTTTGCCGAAAGCTGGGGCACGTCCATTGTGCCCTGTCCCTATTGCGACGGTTTTGAAGTCGCCGGCCAGCATTGGGGCCTTCTCTGGTCCGGCCCGCAGTCGCACCAGTCCGCCAGGTTGTTTCGCGATTGGACCGACCAGTTGACTGTCTTCGCCGATGGTCACGACATTCCGCCCGATATACAGACCGATCTGGCGCACCGCAGCATACCTGTCGTCGATGGCCGGATCGTCGAGATCGCCCATCAAAAGGGCCATATCACCACCGTCAATCTCGATACCCGCCGCAATATCGCGGTCGACGTCCTGTTCGCCCATCCGCGCAACAAGCCGTCCGCGAGCCTGCATGACTCACTGGGCCTCGCCACGGTCGATACGCCCGTCGGCATCGCCCTCAAGGTCGACGAGCGCCGCCAAACCAGCATGCCCGGCATCTACGCCGCCGGCGACCTCGCCACGCCCTTCTTGCCCTCGGTCACCCAGGCATCATCGCAGGGGGCGATGGCAGGTATCTTCGCCCAGCAATCAATGCTGGTTTGAGAGGACAGATTCCATCCCGGGGGAAATCGATCAGGCCCTTCTGGGTCCGGCGACCGAACAGGTTCGCGAAGCCGCCGCCGATCGAAAGGATAGGCGGGGGTTCCGATTGAGAATGCAGCCGAGCCTCATTCGCTGATCAAAGCGTTGAGGAAGAGAACGATGTCGAAAGAACCAATGAACAGCTTCGCCGGAAAATGGGCTCTGATCACCGGAGCGTCGAGTGGCCTCGGCCTTGAATTCGCAGATCTACTGGCTGCGCAGAAAGTCAATCTCGTATTGGCGGCCCGACGGCAGGAGCCGATGGAAAAGCTTGCCTCCGATCTCCGCCGCAAATACGGGGTGGATGTGCTGGTCGAGGCGATCGATCTTGCCTCGTCGGACGCGGCCAGCCGCTTGAAATGCAGTCTCGACGCGAGATCGGTGACCGTCGACATCTTGGTGAACAATGCCGGATACGGCTTGCACGGCGACTTATTGGAAACGCCGATCGAGCGCACCGCGAACATGATCCAGCTCAACATCACGACGCTCACAGAGCTCACCTATCTCTTCGGTCGCGATATGGCCAAGCGGCGATCTGGACACATACTTCTCGTCGCCAGCCTCATGGCCTTCCAAGCCGTTCCCAGCTACGCGGCCTATGCGGCGACCAAGGCATATGTGCTCGCCCTTGGCGAGGCCCTGCACAACGAATTCCGCCCGCATGATGTGGTTGTTACCACGCTCTGCCCGGGGCACACCGCGACGGGCTTCGATGCGGCAGCCGGCGTAACCGCATCGGCCTTGCTGCGTCTCCTCACCATGAAGCCCCGTCCGGTTGCTGCGAGCGGGGTTCGAGCGTTGTTGCAAGGAAAGGCTATGGTGATCGCAGGCCTGTCGAACAAGATGGTAGCCTTTTCAAATCGTCTGACGCCGCGATCGATGCAGAGGGCCACCATGAAGAGAATAGTGGACGCTTAACTCCTGGAGCGCTGGCGTGCGGGACTCATCGACAAGCGGGGCGCTGACTGCAGCCGCTCCCGTTTGACAGCGCGGTCTCGATCAGGGTTTTTTCGTTTGCAGCCCTTTGATATACCGCTACGAATCCATCATCCCAAGGTCCACATAATCATGCGGCGGCTTCACCACCGACAGTGGTCGTTGGTCCCAATGCAGCATGTGCACGATCATCCGGTTGCGGACGTTCAACATCTCGGCGGAGGTGGGGTAGGTTTCCGGGGAGGAAAGTTTCAACCGCACCATCTGCAGGCCTTCCAGCAGGGCGTCGTGGTCGTCGATGTGGAGCTGGACCGAGCTGGCGCCGGTGGCGACCAGGTAGGCTTCTTCCCGGCGAAAGTGCAGGCCGAGGAAGCTCAATAACTGGTCGGCGACCTGCAGCGCTTCCCGTCTTCTGTTTAGGGCGGCTTCCTGTAGTTGTTCCAGCAAGCCCAGGATGCGCCGGTGTTCGGCGTCGAGCGTGATCTGGGTGACCAAGTTGCCGTATTCGGCGGGTTCTTCTTCTGTCATGGGAGCGCTCCATCATCGCCTGCGTGCGGGGTGGGCTGGTTTCCCGGTGCCCCGCGGCCGGATTTGCGACTCGGCTCATCCTGAACCTGATTGCGGTTGCGGCCCTTGAGCTGAATCAAGAATGGGCGCGGAAAGGATGAGTGCGTCATGGACAGGTACAGGGGGGAAACCTAGGATGAATTGCATGGATGCAGGGTCGATATCCAGCAGGGGAGCGCCGTTGGCGACCTGTCCGCCGGTTGTGGTTCCAATCAGGGGTTTGCATGCGATCGACGGTTCTTCTTGTCCTGGCGCTTCTGGCGAGCACGGCTGCGTGGTCGAAGTGCAGCCATCCGCTGCGTTTCCCGATGCAGGACTGGCCGCCTTACCTCTATAGCGATCTGGCGGGCCAACCGGCTGGGCTCGATTTCGAGATTCTGAGTGCCACCGTGAAGGAGGCCGGCTGTACGCTGCAGGTGCTGCCACCGCTACCGGGCAATCGCATGCTGGAGATGTTCCGGAGGGGGCAGCTGGACATCCTGCTTGGCGCCTCCAAGACGTCCGAACGGTATGCCTACGCGCGGTTCACGCAGCCATACCGGAGCGAGGTGATCGGTGTGCTGTCGCTACCCGGGCGCGTGAACCTGCAGGAGGTGAAGTCGTTCGCCGACATCCTCCGCATGCGTTTGCGTTTGCTGGCACCCCGGCATGGCTACTACGGCAACGACTATGCGGTGAGCCAGTCGGAGCTGGTCAAGCAGAATGCCTTGTCGCAGTACGATGGATCGGAGCAAGGGCTCCGCATGCTGGTGGCTGGCCGCGGCCAGCTGATCATGGACGATGAGCTGGCGTTGCGTTACGCGGCGCGCCAGATGGGCGTCGGGGAGTTGCAGGCGGGGGCGTTGGTGGCCAACCGCGACCCGGTTTTCATGATGCTGTCGCAGGCCTCCACCAGTGCGGAGGATGTGGAAGCGCTGGATGCGGCGCTAGGCCGGCTGAAAAGCAGCGGAGCGATCGACGCGATCATCCGGCGTTACGGACCGGAGTCGTCTGCCCAGGCTGGCGTCAAAGCGACGTCGCCTTGAAGGTGTTGCAGTCCGAAATCTTGCCGGACGCCATGCCGCGCTTGAACCAGCGCACCCGCTGCTCCGAGCTGCCGTGGGTAAAGCTTTCTGGTACCACACGGCCCTGCGCCTGTTGCTGCAGGCGATCGTCGCCGATGGCAGAGGCGGCGGTCAGGGCTTCTTCCACGTCGCCGTTTTCCACCAGTTGCCGGGCCTTGTCTGCGTGATAGCCCCAGATGCCGGCAAAACAGTCGGCCTGTAACTCCACCCGTACCGATAGGGCGTTGCGAGCGGCCTCGTCGAGCCCGTCTTCCCGCTCACGGACTTTCTCCGAAATCCCCAGCAGGTTCTGTACGTGATGGCCGATCTCGTGGGCGATCACATAGGCCTGGGCGAAGTCGCCGGGGGCCTGGAAGCGTTTTTGCAGGTCGTCGTAGAAGCTCAGGTCGATGTAGGCCTTCTGATCCATCGAGCAGTAGAACGGCCCCATCGCGGCGCCTGCCTGGCCGCAGGCGGACTGCACCGCGCCTTCGAAGATCACCAGCTTGGGCGCCTGGTATTCGCGCCCCATGTCCTGGAAGATGCCGCGCCAGGTGGTTTCCGTATCGTCGAGCACGAAGGACACGAAGTGCACCCTGGGGTCGTCGCGGCTGATGGTGGAGTGGGTCTGCTGTTGCTGCTGCGGCGCGACCTGGTTGACGGCTTGCAGCAGCGTACTGGGGTCGACGCCCAGGAAGTAGGCAGCGATCACCAGCACGATGGTGCCGACCCCGCCGCCAATCAGCTTGCCGCCCAGGCCGCCGCGCAATTCGACGTTTTCGCTTTCGTGGTCCCGATCCCAACGCATGCTTCACCCCGTTTCGTGCGCTGCCGACAATGACGCCAGCGTTCCCTCTCATTGTTTCCGGACTGACGCGCGCTGTCGAGGTTCCGCATCTGCAGCGGGCAGGTAGCGGCGCTGCCGGCGGATTCCTATGATGGGGGTCCTGGACGGTCGCGTCCGGTTCGTTTTGAACAGGCAAGGTTTCTGATGGTTCGACGTGTCGTTTGCATGTTGCTGGCTGGATGGTTGTTGTCCGCACCCGCCTGGGGGGAGCTGTTGAAGGTGACGCTGCCCCGTCCGTTCCGCGGGGACGAGTCGCTGGCGGACTACGATCTGGCCGTGCTCAACCGGGCGTTGCAGACCACCCGGCGCGATTTCGGGCCCTACGAGCTGAAGTTGAGTGCGCAGCAGCTGCCGGACTTGCGGGCCTTCGAAGAGGTGTCGCGTGGTGGCGGCGAGCCGAACGTGATCGCCTGGCGGGACAATATCGATCTTCGTCAGCGCTTCCGGGTGGTGCCGTTTCCCTACGATCGCGGGGCGATGAGTCTGTTCATCCCGGTTGTCCGGGCGACGGACATGGATCGTCTGGCCACCGTGCAGCAGCTGCAGGAGCTGAAAGCCTGGAAGATCAGCTACGGTAGCCGTGTGCGCGGCGCCACCACCCGCACCCTGGCGCAGCTCGGCTATCGCTTCGAGGATGCGGATTCACCGCAGGTGGCTGCGCAGATGCTGGCCGCCAGGCGCTTCGACCTGTTGGTGTTGCCCGCCAACCAGGCTTGGACAGTCTGGCAATTGATCCAGCACGACAACCCCAGTCTGGCGCTAGATGGACGTTTGCTGGTCGCGACATCGGGGGCTCGCGTGTTCGCGGTGTCCAGCGGCCCCGCCGGCGAGAAGCTGCACGCGCGGCTGATGACCGGGCTGAGCCGGGCCTGGGCGGATGGCTCGCTGGAGAAGCTGTTCCAGCAATACATCGGCAGGTCCTTCGCCCCGCTGGGCTTGTCCGGCCGGCGTGTACTGCGCTGGGACGACCCGAATGCACCGACTTACGGCAAGTTCGATTCCGTGCTGCTGTTTCGTTGAGTTAGCTGACGGCGGGTCGTTGGCTGCCCAGCAGGCGGCTGACGCGGTCGCGTACCTCCTTGCTGTCGCTGTGGGCGACGTTGAAGCGCATGAAGTGCCTTGAATCCGGATCGCGGCTCAGCAAGGTGCCCGGCGCCAGCACCAGGTCTTCGCGTAGCGCCGACATCGCGAGTGCCTCGCCATCCACGCCGTCCGGCAGACGGGCCCAGTGGAAGAATCCGCCGTGATAAGGGAAGGGCAGGCTGCAGCCTGCTTGTTGTAGCCAGCTGCCCACCCGGTCGGCAGCTTCCGGCAGGCGTTGGGCCAGGCGATGCAAATGCTTGGTGTAGCTGCCGTTGCTCAGCATGCGGTAGACGATCTGCTCGGATAGCTCCGAGGTGATGCCGCCGCCCATCAGTTTCAGGCTAGTCAGGCGGGCGGCCAGTTCGGGTGAGGTGGCGACGAAGCTGACCCGCGTGTTGGCGGTTAGTGTCTTGGAGAAGCCCGATACATAGCTGGCCTGTTCCAGCCCATCCAATGCGGCCAAGCGGGGCGCGGGCAGGGGCTGCACGTCTCCGTACAGGTCGTCCTCGATGATGTGCAGCCCATATTGCCGGGCCAATTGCAGCAGCCGGAACGCCTGCGCCGGCGTCAGCGACTGGCCGGTGGGGTTGTGCAGCACGCTGTTGGTCACGTACAGACGCGGCCGGTGCTCGGCCAGCAGGACGTCCATCCGGTCCAGATTCAGCCCGGACGGCCCGCGCGGCAGGACCACCGCGCTGGCGCCGTGCAACGCGAGGTTGGCGTGGAAGTTGAAATAGCAGGGGTCGTCCAGCAGCACCTTGTCGCCGGGCTGCAGCAGCAGGCGCAGCAGCATGTCGATCGCCTGCATGGTGTTGGCGGTGGTGACGATCTGCTCCACCGGCACGTCCAACCCGATGACGCCCAGCTTCTCGCGCAAGGCCAGCCGCAGCGGC
>CBIHQA010000192.1:0-7174 GCA_966211475.1 uncultured Neisseriales bacterium | reverse complement strand
CGCCTGCGGCTAAATCCAACCTACGAAAAAATGGCGCGTCCGGGACGCGCCATTTTGTTGTTACCGACGTTGGCCGCTCAAAACAGCCGCCGCGTCAGCCCTGCATGATGGACGATGGTCGAGGCCAGTTCTTCCACCGACTTGTGCGTCACATCCAAGAAAGTGATCCGCTCACGCCGCATCAGCGCTTCGGCCTCCTGCACCTCGAAGCGGCAGTTGTCGAGCGAGGCGTATTTGCTGTCGCGCTTGCGCTCGTTGCGGATGTGGGTGAGCCGTTCCGGATGGATGGTCAGGCCGAACAGCTTGTTGCGGTGGGGGGAGAGCTTGTTCGGCAGCATCATGTTGCCGAAGTCTTCCGGGACCAGCGGGTAGTTGGCGGCCTTGATGCCGTAATGCAGCGCCAGGTACAGGCAGGTGGGGGTCTTGCCGGAGCGGGAGACGCCGACCAGGATCACGTCCGCCTCTTCGTAGTACTTGGTCTGGGCGCCGTCGTCGCTGCTCATGGTGAAGTTCACCGCATCGATCCGGGTCTTGTATTCGTCGTTGTCGTCGATGGCGTGCGTCTTGCCCATGGTGTGGGAAGAGGCCACGCCGAATTCTTGTTCCAGCGGGTCGATGAACTTCTCGAAGAAGTCGAGGTGCAGCGCGTTGTTGCGCTGGCGGAGCGCGTTACGGATGCTGGAATCCACCATGGTGGAGAACACCACCGGCCGCAGTTCGGAGGTCAGGCAGATCTCGGCCAGGTTCTGCGAGACGGCCTGGGCCTTTTCCACCGTATCGATGAAGGGCAGCGTCTTGCGGTCGAATTCGATGCCCTCGAACTGCGTCAGCAGGCTGTGGCCCAGCACTTCGGCGGTAATGCCGGTACGGTCGGAAATGAAGTAGACCTTGCGGCGGTGCGTCATGGTTTTCTCTGTTCAAACGACGGATGGGCGGATTATAGGGGCAGCGCGGCGGACGACGGCAGAGGGACTACGAAATCTAGTGAAACTACATGAATATTTGGTTTCACTGCGTAACTTAATGACTTTACTCAACTTTTTTTCCGGGCCCGCAGCATCTTCCGGGGGTTTCACGGTAGAATTCGGCCCAGCTTGCGCGCCCCCGGCAACATGCAGTTTGTTGCGTCGCAATACCCACTTCGCGTACGACAGGATGCCGCCTCGCGACGGACGGATCCCGTTCTCGATGGCGACCATCACACGCTGTGGGGCGGAGAGCCGGCTTTGGAACTTCTGCCCTGCTTTTGCATCGTGGACAAAGCCGGTTCTGGATGAGACCGATTTTTACCTTTGATTCTCACGGGAAGTCCGACGATGTCGCAATACGTGCAGTGGTTCGAGCAGCTCCGCATGACCGACGTGGAGCATGTGGGTGGGAAAAACGCCTCGCTGGGTGAAATGATCAGCCAGCTGGCCAGCGCCGGCGTACGGGTGCCCGGCGGTTTTGCCACCACCGCCCAGGCCTATCGCCAGTTCCTGAAGGAAAGTGGTCTCACCGACAAGATCAATGCCGCGCTGTCCGCGCTCGACGTCGACAATGTCAGCGAGCTGACCCGCGTCGGCGCACAGATCCGCCAATGGGTGATCGACGCACCGCTGCCGGCCGCGCTGGAAAGCGAAATCCGCACCGCCTACGCCAAGATGGAAGCCGACTCCGGCGGCCCGATCTCGGTGGCCGTGCGCTCCTCCGCCACCGCCGAAGACCTGCCGGATGCGTCCTTCGCCGGCCAGCAGGAGACCTACCTGAACATCTCCGGCGCCGACAACGTGCTGAACGCGATGAAGCACGTGTTCGCGTCGCTGTACAACGACCGCGCCATCTCCTACCGCGTGCACAAGGGCTTTGCCCACGCCGAAGTGGCCCTGTCCGCCGGCGTGCAGCGCATGGTGCGCTCCGATTCCGGCTCCGCCGGCGTGATGTTCACCATGGATACCGAATCCGGCTTCAACGAGGTGGTGTTCATCACCGCCTCCTATGGCCTGGGCGAAACCGTGGTGCAAGGCGCGGTGAACCCGGACGAGTTCTACGTCTACAAGCCGAACCTGCGTGCCAACCGTCCGGCGATCCTGCGCCGCAACATCGGTTCCAAGGCCATCAAGATGGAGTTCGCTGACAAGGCCGAAGCCGGCCGTTCGGTGCGCACCGTCGAGGTGCTGCCGGCCGACCGCCGCCGCTTCTCCATCACCGATGCCGACGTGCAGGAGCTGGCCAGCTACGCGCTGATCATCGAAAAGCACTACGGTCGCCCGATGGACATCGAGTGGGGCAAGGACGGCGTCGACGGCAAGCTGTACATCCTGCAAGCCCGCCCGGAAACCGTGAAGTCCCAGGAAGACCGCAAGGACACCCTGCGCCGCTTCCGCCTGCTGGAACGCTCCGCCGTGCTGGCCTCCGGCCGCGCTATCGGGCAGAAGATTGGCAAGGGCGTGGTTCGCCTGATCAAGGATGCGTCCGAAATGGACACGGTGAAGGACGGCGACGTACTGGTCACCGACATGACCGACCCGGATTGGGAGCCGGTGATGAAGCGTGCCGCCGCCATCGTGACCAACCGCGGCGGGCGTACCTGCCACGCGGCGATCATCGCGCGTGAACTGGGCATCCCGGCCGTGGTGGGCTGCGGCGACGCGACCGATATGCTGAAGGACGGCCAGGAAGTCACCGTCTCCTGCGCCGAAGGCGACACCGGCAACATCTACGACGGCCTGCTGGAAGTCGAGATCCTCGACCTGCAACTGGACAAGATGCCGCCCTCCCCGGTGAAGCTGATGATGAACGTCGGCAACCCGGAACTGGCCTTCGACTTCTGCCAGCTGCCGAACGAAGGCGTGGGCCTCGCCCGCCTGGAGTTCATCATCAACCGCCAGATCGGCGTGCACCCGAAGGCGCTGCTGGCCTACCCGAACCTGCCGTGGGACCTGAAGCAGGCGGTGGAAGAGCGTATCGCCGGCTATCCGAACGCGATCGACTTCTACGTGGACAAGGTCGTGGAAGGCGTGGCAACCATCGCCGCCGCCTTCGCGCCGCGCAAGGTCATCGTGCGGATGTCGGACTTCAAGTCCAACGAATACCGGGGCCTGCTTGGCGGCGAGCTGTACGAGCCGAACGAAGAAAACCCGATGCTCGGCTTCCGTGGCGCTTCCCGCTACGTGGCCGAAAGCTTCCGCGACTGTTTCGAGCTGGAATGCCGCGCGCTGAAGCGGGTGCGTGACGACCTGGGCCTGACGAACATGGAAATCATGATCCCGTTCGTCCGCACGGTGAGCGAAGCCGCCCAAGTGGTCGAACTGCTCAAGCAGAACGGTCTGGAGCGCGGCAAGAATGGGCTCCGCCTGATCATGATGTGCGAAATCCCGTCCAACGCGATCCTGGCAGAGCAGTTCCTGCAGTACTTCGACGGCTTCTCGATCGGCTCCAACGACATGACCCAGCTCACGCTGGCACTGGACCGCGATTCCGGCGGCCCGATCGCCAGCCTGTTCGACGAGCGCAACGACGCTGTGAAAGCCATGCTGTCCATGGCCATCAAGGCCTGCCGTGCCCAGGGCAAGTACATCGGTATCTGCGGCCAGGGCCCGTCGGACCATCCGGATTTGGCCAAGTGGCTGGTGGAAGAGGGCATCGAGACGGTGTCGCTGAACCCGGACACGGTGGTCGAAACCTGGCTGTACCTGGCGAAGGAACTGGGGACGAAGTAATTCGCCGCTGGTTTGAGCGTTGAAACAACAAAGCCGCGGAGTCCGCGGCTTTGTTGTTTTTTGGTCTTGAAAGTACGCGCTACATTAGTTTGTAAGACATCAGTTCCTCGGACCACCAGTTGTACACTTTGCTGCTACTCGATAAGTAGTCTTTGTATTCGGTTCTTACGATCCACCTGGCGTCTGGTGCATACCAATCTATTTCCTGCCAGTTACCCGATTTATTGCTGCTGTTTAGCCAGCGACCTGTCAGCGTTAATTTGATGGCTTTGAATGTCCCGGCTGGGGTGCTTACGGTTTCCCAATCTCCGACTGCTACATGAGTAGTCAGCGCGTGTTTTTCGCTGTCGGTATAGGAGTAGTCCCAAACCTCCCCCGGGGTCAGGGGCCAATGGAACATTTCGCGCACTTCCTTCGTCCCCGCTGCTTTATCGATCCATTTGATAGGGTTGTAATTGCTGAGGCGGCTATAGGTGTAGTCGCTTTTCTTGTTTGTGCCATTGAAAGTGACGAGATCACCTGAAAGCTCTTTGACCGTCAATCGCCAGTGACTACTCTCACTGTTGCTGTAGCCATCTATCCGATGAAGCTCCCATGAGTCCCCTACAGTGAAGACAGGTTGAGCCGCAGTACCTTCCGCATTGCTTGAAAGGGTCATGATTAGGCCACCCAGCAATGCAATTCCGCTGAGGTAATTTGCGTATCTCATGCAATCTCCGTCCAAAAGATAACCAAGCATATCGACCGATATGATGCAGATATGATTTTGCAAATATCGTATGTCTTTGGCAATAAAAAACGGAGGGGTACTGCGGATGTGCAATGACAAAGGCATTGCGGTCGGATTCAGAAGAGGGAATCAGCTTGGCAGCTGATGCAACAACGCCGCCAACTCCACCGCCGACTTCACCCCCATCTTTTCCAGCACCCTTGCGCGGTGCACCTCGACAGTCTTCATGCTGATGTTGAGTTGGTCGGCGATCACTTTGTTGAGTTTGCCGGCCAGGATCAGGTGCATGACTTCCTTCTCACGGTGTGTCAGCGTGGCGAGCCGGGTTTCGACGGCTTGAGCGGATTTCCAGGCGGCGCGCTGGGTGACGTCCTTTTGCAGACAGGCTTCCACCAGGTCGACCAGGTGGTTGTCGTCGAAGGGCTTTTCCAGAAAGTCGACGGCGCCAAGCTTGAGGGCTTGGACGGCGAGCGGCACGTCGCCGTGGCCGGTCAGGAAGACCACCGGTGGGCAGTAGGGGAGGGCGTTCAGCTTTTCCAGTAATGCCATGCCGGACAGGCCGGGCATGCGCAGGTCGAGCAGCAGGCAGCCGAATTGCTCGGGCTGGGCAGTCTCCAGGAAGTGCTCGCTGGAGCGGAAGGTTTCGACCTTGCGGCCGCGGGAGGCAAATAGCCACGACAGGGCATCGCGGATGGCGTCGTCGTCGTCGACGATGGCAATCGAGGCATTCGCGGTCATATCGTACTGGGCTCCTTGGCAGTCGCGCAGGGTAGCGAGAACAGAAAGCGGCAGCCGCCGCCCGGATTGTCCTCGACCCACAGTCGTCCGTGATGATACTCGATGATGCCGCGGCAGATGTTGAGTCCCATGCCCATGCCTTCGCCCTTGGTGGTGTAGAAGGGGACGAAGAGCTGGGACTTCTCCTCCTCGCTGAGGCCGGGGCCGCGATCAGCGACGGAGATGATGATTTCTTCGCCGTCGCGGCGTGTCTGCAAGGTCAGGCTGCGGACGTTCGCGGGGACTTCGGCCATGGCTTCCAGCGCGTTCTTGATCAGGTTGACCAAGACCTGTTCCAGCATTACCCGGTCGGCTTGGATGGGCGGAAGCGCGGCGCGTTGCTGACGCAGGGCGACGGGGCGTTTGCGCAGCTCGCTGTCGAGCAGGGCCAGTACGTTGTCGATGAGTTCATCCAGGCGGACGGTGGCAAGCTTGGGTTCGCGCCGCTGCACGAATTCTCGGATGCTGCGGATGATGCTGCCGGCGCGTTGGGCCTGTGCGCTGATCTTGTCGAGCGCCTGCCGGATGGGCGCCCAGTCGGGTGGCGCCTGATTGGCTAGCAGGTTGCGGCAGCCGGTGCTGTAGCTGGAGATGGCGGCCAGGGGCTGGTTGAGTTCGTGGGCCAGGCTGGAGGCCATTTCGCCCATGGAGATCAGGCGGGAGGTGTGCTGCAGCCGTTCGGCCTGCTGCTGCTCACGCTCGACCGCCAGCTTGCGGTCGGTGATGTCGTTGGTAATGGCCAGCCACACCGGATGGCCGTCCACCCAGACGCTCTGCCGGCGCTGCACGTGATACCAGCGGCGGTTTTGCGCATCCCAGACCTCGCCGTCGACCTGGGGTTCTTCCGGGTGCAGAGGCAGCAGCGGAATGATGCAGAACGGCCGGTTGATGTCGTTCAGCCCAAACCAGGTGCGGAAGCGCAGGTTGGAGAACAGCAGCTCGCGTGTGTCTACGGAGATGACGGTCACGGCGGCATCCAGGCCGTTCAACACGGTGACGAAGCGTTCGTGGGAGGCTTTCAGCGCCTCGCGCTCACGCTTGAGCTCGGTGATGTCGTAGAGCGAGCCCATCCAGCCGGTGTGGCGACCCTGGCCGTCGATCAGTGGGGAGGCATAGACGCGCACGTCGAAGCGTTCCCCGTTTTTGCGCATGAAGCGCATGGAGTAGCCGCTGGACGGCACTTGGCCCGCCAAGACCGCGCGGTACATGGCTGCGCATTCCTCTGCCTGTTCCGGCGCCCAGTATGGCATGGGCATGCTGCAGCCGAGCAGTTCTTCCTCGCTGAAGCCGGTCATCTCGCAGAAGGCGCGGTTGACGTGGGTAATGCGCCCTTCCAGATCCGTTGCGCGGATGCCGGAGACGATGGAGTCCTCCATCGCCCGTCGCATGGCGGTTTCTTCCCGCAACGCCCGTTCGGCGGCCAGCCGCTCGCGCATGTGGCGCCCCAGTGCCCACATCGTCCATACCATCACCACCGCCAGGGCAACCAATACACCGATCAACACACGCGGCAGGATCGGCGAGCTGGTCTGGTAGCTGGTGGCGCGCAGCAGCAGGCCATGGCCGGGTGGGTCGAAGGACAGGTCGTGGGTGACATCCGACCTGGCCTGCAGCTGGTCGAACTTGGACGCCAGCGTGTGGCCATCCAGGTCGACTACGCTGATCTGATGCTTGCGGGCGATCCACCAGGGAACGTGGACCTGCAGCATGGTTTTCAACGAATAGGCGGTGGCCAGGGCGCCTTTGTAGGTACGGCCCTGCAGGATCGGGACGAACAGGATGAAGATGCGGTCGCCGGTCGCGGTCGGGAAGGTCTCGCTATAGGTCGGCCGCCCAGTCAGCTGCATGTTGTGCAGCGCGTCCTGCGCTTGCGGCTGGATCATCAGGCGGTTGAGCGTGTCGATCGCCAACGTGGGGACATGCCATTCGGGCTGGTTGTCGGCGGTCAGCCGCACCATGCCGGTGA